>CANJIM010000037.1 GCA_947474495.1 Rhodospirillaceae bacterium | reverse complement strand
TCGCCTCGGCGCGGCCGCAGGCGGCGGTGATGAAGACCTGCAGGTTCTGGCGCAACTGCGCCTGTCCGGTGAAATCGCCGAGCGTCTGCGGGCGCAACGCCGCTTCGAGGTTTTCCTCGGCGTCCGGCGCGCCCGTGACCAGGCGGATATCTTTGGGGGCGGCGCTCATGTCGGCGTCCCCAGTTCTTTCAAGCCAGCGCGGATGAGGTCAGCGGCAGCGACTTTGCGGCCGAGCTTGCGCGAGGCGCTACTCACCGCGCCGAAGGCTTCGACGCGCTTGTAGCCGAGATTGACCAGCGCCGAGACCGCATCGGCCAGTTCGGCATCTTCCTCGGCGCCCTCGGCGGGCTTGCCGAAGGTCGCGGTCGCAACCGGTATGCCGTGCGAGAGGCCGATGCTACCGGCCTTGTCCTTCAATTCGGTAACAACGCGTTGCGCCAGCTTGGGACCGACGCCGTCGGCGCGAGCCACGGCGGTGCGGTCACCGGCGACGATGGCCTGGGCGATTTCCGTCGGCGACAGCACGCTGAGAATGGCGAGGCCAACCTTCGCGCCAACGCCTTGCACGGTCGTCAGCAGCTTGAACCATTCGCGCTCGGCGTCATTGGCGAAACCGTAGAGATGAATGTGGTCTTCGCGCACATGGGTTTCGATGGCGAGGCTGGCCGCTTGGCCGCGCGGCGGCAAGGAGGCCAGCGTGCGCGCCGAGCAGAACACCAGATAACCGACGCCGTTCACGTCGATCACCGCCTGGCCCTCGCGGGCCGAATCGAGAATGCCGGTGAGCTTGGCGATCATCGCCGCACTCCGGCGCGTAGCGCGCGCTTGGCCATTACTGGCTTAGCAATCACGGGAATCATCGCCAGACGACGACGGCTTTCGGCATGGTGAGCATGGCAGACCGCAATGGCGAGCGCATCGGCGGCATCGGGCATGTCGAGAATGCAGCCGGGCAAAATCGCGCGAATCATCGCGCCGACCTGATCCTTGGCGGCATGACCGCCGCCGACGATCGATTTTTTCACCAACGTCGCGGCATATTCGGCGACCGGCAGGCCGGCTTTGGCCGGCGCGAGCATGACGACGCCGCGCGCTTGGCCGAGCTTCAGTGTCGAGGAGGCGTTGCGGTTGACGAAGGTCTCTTCGACAGCGGCTTCATCGGGCGCATATTCGGCAATCACTGCGCTGACTCCGTCGAACAACGCCGCGAGACGCTCGGCCATGGGTGCGTCGGCGTCCGAGCGCACGACGCCGTCGCCGAGATGGCGCAGACGATTGCCCGTCACCTCGATGACGCCCCATCCCGTTACGCGCAGGCCCGGATCGAGCCCGATTACTCTCATGCAGCTTCCCGCCTCGGTTACGTCAACGCCCGCCGCTCCGCTTAAGCGCTGAGCTGGCTCATCACTTCGTCAGATACTTCGAAGTTCGCGTAGACCGCGCGCACGTCGTCGCTTTCCTCGAGCGCGTCGATCATCTTCAAGATCGATTCGGCGCCGTCCTTGTCGAGCGGCGCGGTGGTCTGCGCCCGCCAGATAATGCCGGTGCTCTTCGGCGCGCCGAATTTCTTTTCCAGCGCGCTGACGACGCCGGCGTAATCGTCCGGCTCGCAAACGATGTCATGGCCCTCGTCGGTCGATTCGACATCGCGCGCGCCCGCTTCCAGCGCCGCTTCGAACATCGCATCGGCCGTCGCCGCCGCCACCGGATAGACCACGTTGCCGATACGCTCGAACATGAACGACACGCTGTTGGTCTCGCCGAGCGAGCCGCCGTTCTTGCTGAAAGCGGTGCGCACGTCGGTCGCCGTGCGGTTGCGGTTGTCGGTCAGCGCCTCGACGATGACGGCGACGCCGCCGGGGCCGTAACCCTCGTAGCGCACTTCTTCGTAATTGGTTTGGTCTTCGCCGCCGGCGCCGCGCTTGATGGCGCGGTCCATGGTGTCCTTCGGCATGTTCGATTCGCGCGCCGCGAGAATCGCCGCGCGCAGGCGCGGATTGCCGTTGGGATCGGGGTTGGCGCGGGCAGCCACGGTCAGTTCGCGGATGATCTTGGTGAAGACCTTCGCCTTTTTCGCGTCCTGGGCACCTTTGCGGTGCATGATATTCTTGAATTGTGAATGGCCGGCCATCGTCGCAAATCCCAATAAGCTGCATATAAAACGCGGCTTTATACCACATCTTGTAGCAAAAACAGCAGCTTTGCAGTCTTCGCTACGCAATCAATATGGCGAAAATCGGGCGCTTGATCGGGCGCGGCAGCGGGCATGAATGCGGGCATGACTAGACGAGAGCCGCTAGGCCCTTGAGACGACTCACTGATCTGGAAATTCAGGCCCGCAACACTAAGCGGGCAAGCTCTGGGCAAGCAGCCCGCCGAGGCGCACCGCGACGACGCGCTTGGCGAGGCCGGTCGCGTCGTCCGTCTCGACATAGACGCCGCACAGCGTCGCCTCGCCGGTCGCCGGCTCCAAACGCTCGCCGCGCATCTTGGTGACGAAGCGGGCCACCGCGACGTCCTTTTCCATGCCGATCACAGAATCGTAATCGCCGCACATGCCGGCGTCGGTCTGAAACGCGGTGCCACCGGGCAGGATGCGCGCATCCGCCGTCGGGATGTGGGAATGCGAACCGACCACCATGGAAACCCGGCCGTCGCCGACGACGCCGAGGGCCGCCTTTTCGCTGGTCGCCTCGCCATGGACGTCGAGCAGAATGGCATCGACCGTCTCATGCAGGCGATGCTCGCCGAGCGCCTGTTCGAAGGCGGCGAAGGGATCGTCGAGCGGGTCCATGAACAGGCGCGTCATCACCTGGATGACCAGCACGCTGCGACCGTCCTGCAATTGATAGAGCCCGGCGCCGCGGCCCGGCGTGCCCTTGGGGAAATTGGCCGGGCGGATCAGGCGCGGCTCGCGCACGATGTAGGTCAGCACTTCGCGCTGGTCCCAGGCGTGGTTGCCGGTGGTCACCACGTCGACCCCGGCATCGAAGAAGGATTTGCAGATTTTTTCGGTGACGCCGAAACCGCCGGCGGCGTTCTCGCCGTTCACCACGACGAAATCGAGGCCGAGCTTGCGGCGCAGCGCCGGCACATGGTCGAGCACCGCGCGCCGCCCGGTTTCGCCCATCACATCGCCGCAAAAGAGAAGCTTCATCGGGACTTGGTTTCCGTGAATTGATAAGTCGCCGTTTCCGTCACCACCGCCGTCAGGCGCATATCGCCGCCGTCATGGGGCACCTCCGGCACTTGCTGGCCGTCATAGGCGGCGCCGACGGCCGTGATGGCCTGCCCGGCAGCCGCGAACGCCTCCAGCGTGCGGTCGTAATACCCCGCGCCATAGCCCAAGCGCCAGCCCTGCGCATCGAAGGCGAGCAACGGCACGATCAACAGGCTAGGTACGACGGGCGCGGCCGACGGCAGCGGCGCGGAAATGCCATGGGCGCCGGGCGCCATCTCGTCGCCCGGCCGCCAGGCGCGAAAAGACAGCGGCGTGCCGGGCGCGGCGACCACCGGCAAGGCGAGCGTAAAGCCGCGCTCGTGCAGCGCCGCCAGCAAAGGCAGCACATCCATTTCGTCGCCGATCGGCCAATAGCCGCCGACGACGGTGCCTGCCGCTAGGGGAACATTGGCGAGGAAGCGCGCGGCGAGGCGCGACGGCGCATCCGGCGCGGCCGCTTTGGCGGCGGCGCGGGCGCTTTTGGCGGCGGCGCGCATGGCGCGCTTATCTTCAGCAGGACTGGTCATGCGGGAATGAATGGACGGGGCCACCTTGGGCCGTCGGCTTGCTAATCCTCCGGGGCCTGCTTACGCAGGTGGGCGCCATATAACGGGACCAGGGCCCCGCCAGGGACAGCTCCCTAGGAGTGAGAATCGGCCTCAGGGATTTATGCGGCCTAACGCACCGGGCAGCGCCCGTCCAAGGAGTAATCTAGGCGCTCTCCAGCCGAGCGGCAATGTCCTCGACCCGGCCGGCGAGCAATTCGAGGTTTTTCGCCAGGCTTTCCGCCATCTCCGGCTGTTCGGGAACGGGCGCGGCGGCCGGCGTTCCCTCCAGCGCATCACGGGCTTCGGCCAATTCGCCGTAAACGTCGGCCAGTTCGTCGGCGATCAGCAGGCTCGCCATGACCAGCAAGCGCGCATCGCCGACCTGGCCGATCGAGGCGGCGAGTTCCGTCACCTTGCTGTCGATATAGCTGCCGAGGCGGGCGAGATGCTCCTCCTGGCCGTCGTCGCAGGCGATTTCATAGACGCGGTTGTTGATGCTGACGGTGATCTGGGCCATGGGCGCTTTAGCTTTCGATCAGGATTTTGAGGCGGCCGATGGCGGCGTCGAGCTTGTCGGCAACCTCGGACTTGTCGGCGCGCAGCAAGACGTTCTCGCTGCGGATACGTTCGATCTCGCCGGCCATGACGCTCGCCGCGGCGCTTTCGCTCGACCGGTCGGCCAGCATCTTTTCGAGCGCCGCCTTGTCTTGCACCAGCCGCGCTTCGCGCTCGCGCCGCCCGGCGAGCGCCGCCGAAAGGCGGTCGAGGGCCTGTTCGAGTCGGGTCTGCGCGGCGATGAGACGGTCCATGGGAACGGCGAAATCCTGAAAATCGGTCGGTCGCGCACCATACGCCGCCGCTTCGCGCAACGTCAACAAAACCGCCGGCTTTCCGCGTTTCGCAAGATACAAAAGCCATGACCGCGCGGCGCCGCGGCACATTGCAAATCGTCCGCCGCTCGGCTAAGACGGGCGCCAAAATCGCCGTAATTGGGCGGCATCGTCCGATGATCCCTATACCGCCGCATCCACAAGGAGCCCGCAGGCCATGAAGACGACCCAGCGCGTCAAGAAGATCCTCGCCAATTACGAGAGCGACAATCCGGGCACCAAGGCCAACCTCGCGCGCATCCTGATGAACGGCAAGCTGGGCGGTACCGGCAAGCTCGTCATCCTGCCGGTCGACCAGGGCTTCGAGCACGGCCCGGCGCGCAGCTTCGCGCCGAACCCGGCGGGCTACGATCCGCACTATCACTATCAGCTCGCCATCGACGCCGGCTTGTCGGCCTACGCCGCGCCGCTCGGCATGATCGAAGCCGGCGCCGACACCTTCGCCGGCGCCATCCCGACCATCCTCAAGATCAATAGCTCGAACTCGCTGGCCCGCGCCAAGGACAATCCGAACCAGGCGATCACCGGCTCGGTCGGCGATGCGCTGCGCCTCGGCTGCTCCGCCGTCGGCCTGACCGTCTATCCGGGCTCCGACGAAGCGAACGACATGTTCGAATTCGCCCGCGAGACCA
The DNA here is from genome assembly GCA_947474495.1 of Rhodospirillaceae bacterium. Taxonomy (GTDB): domain Bacteria; phylum Pseudomonadota; class Alphaproteobacteria; order SMXQ01; family SMXQ01; genus CAMAVH01. Next base: position 25,373 of record CANJIM010000037.1, on the reverse strand, counting down.
TCGAGGAAGCCAAGTCGGTCGGCATCGCCACCGTGGTCTGGTCCTACCCGCGCGGCGGCGACTTGACGAAGGACGGCGAGACCGCCGTCGACATCATCGCCTATGCCGCCCACATGGCCGCCCTGCTCGGCGCCCACATCATCAAAGTGAAGCCGCCGACTTCGCTGCTCAGCCTGGCCGCCGCCAAGAAGGTCTATGAAGACCGCAAAATTCCGGTCGGCACCCTGTCCGAGCGCATCGCCAACGTGGTGCAGAGCTGCTTCAACGGCCGCCGCATCGTCGTCTTCTCCGGCGGCGAGGCGAAGGACGTCGACGGCGTGCTGAAGGAAGTGCAAGGCGTGCGCGACGGCGGCGGCAACGGCTCGATCATCGGCCGCAACAGCTTCCAGCGCCCGCGCGACGAAGCCCTCTCGCTGCTCGAGAAGATCGTCGACATCTACAAGGGCAAGGAATAAAGGCGGGACTTTAGGGCCATGGCCAAAGCGGCGAAGAAGGAGCCGGCGACGGACTGCCGGCTCTATCTCGTCACGCCGCAGCGGCTCGACCCCAAGCCCTTTGCCACCGATCTCGCCCGCGCGCTCGACGCGGGCGACGTCGCTTGCGTCCAACTCCGCCTGAAAGACGTCTCCGACGACGAGATCCGTCGCGCCTGCGACGTCCTGCGGCCCGTCGCGCAAGACCGCGACGTCGCCTTCATCCTCAACGACCGGCCCGATCTAGCCGCCGCCACCGGCTGCGACGGCGTCCATGTCGGCCAGGACGATTCAACCTATGAGGACGCCCGCCTCGCGGTCGGCGCGGACGCCATCGTCGGCGTCACCTGCCATGACTCGCGCCATCTTGCCATGGACGCGGGCGAGGCCGGCGCCGATTACGTCGCCTTCGGCGCCTTCTTCCCGACGACGACCAAGGACGCCAAGGGCCATCCCGAGCCGGACATTCTCGAATGGTGGTCAGGTGTCTTCACCTTGCCCTGCGTCGCCATCGGCGGCATCACGCCGGACAATTGCGGCACGCTGGTCAAGGCCGGCGCCGACTTCCTCGCCGTGCTCTCGGCGGTGTGGCAGCACCCGGACGGGCCCGCCGCAGCGGTGCAGCTGTTCAACGCCAAGATCGCCGAAGCGAAGGCCACCGCCTAGCTCACGCCACCGGCGCCCAGATCACGTCGTCAATTTTTTCCGCGCCGGTCGCCAGCATGACGAGGCGGTCGAAGCCGAGCGCGATGCCGCTGGCCTCCGGCATGTGAGCCAAGGCGGCGAGGAAATCCTCGTCGAGCGGATAGCGCGTGCCGTAGAGCCGCTCTTTCTTGTCCATGTCGGCTTCGAAGCGGCGGCGCTGCTCGGCGGCGTCCGTCAGTTCGGCAAAGCCGTTCGCCAGCTCCAACCCCGCGACATAAAGCTCGACGCGATCTGCGACGCGCGGATCACGCGCCGATTTTTTCGCCAGCGCCGCCATCGACAGCGGATAGTCGATCAGCGCCGTCGGTGCGCCGATGCCCAGCTTGGGCTCGATGTGCTCAAGGAAAATGTGAAAGAACAAATCTTCCCAATCGCCGTTGTCCGGCAGTTTGATGTCGGCATGGAGCGCCGCGGTGCGCAATCGTTCCGCATCGGGATGGAGGGGATCAGGCGCGGTGGCAAGAATATCGAGGCCCGACGCATAGCGTCGGAACGCATCGGCGACGCTCAACACTTCCGGCCGGCGCATCGGATCGCAGGCTTTGCCCTTCCAGCGTAGCCCGCCTTTGCGCAGATCCTCCGGAACGGCCAGCCAAGTCGCGCGGAGCAGCGCGCCGCAATCGTCGATCAGTGCCGTGAGGCTATCGCCCGTGCGATACCATTCGACCATGGCGAAAGCCGGATGATGAGTGTCGCTGCGCTCGCCGTCGCGGAACACTTGCGCCAGCTGGAAGATGCGCAGCAACCCGGCGGCCAGCAGCTTCTTCATGGCGAATTCGGGCGAGGTATGCAGGTACATCGGCCGGGCCGGCGCGCCGTAGGGATCGTTGATCTCGGTGGCAAAGGCGCGCAAATGCGGCTCTAGGCCCGGCGAAACCTGCAGGGCCGGCGTCTCCACTTCGGTGAAGCCTTGGCCGGTGAAATAAGCGCGCAATGCCGCCGTCATGGCCGTGCGGGCCAACAGCAAGGGCTTGCGGGCGGAGAACGCGTCGGCATCCCACCAGGGGGTCTGGGTGGCCATATTCCTATACCCGCCAATTCTTATGCAAAGAGATGCTTTTTCGACTATTCATAAGCGCCATATGCCGCGAGATGATGGGGGTCGTAAAGTCCCGCCTTTCGGCAAAACTCTCCGGCTTAATCATACCCATGCGACGCAACGCTCCTTCTCCGATCCCACCATCCGCGCCAGAGCGGACCTTGCGCGACGCCGATGCGTTGCGCGACGCCGGCCTGCTCGCCGAAAGCGATGTCGCCGCCGCCAAGCAGGTGGCGCGGCGCTATGCGATCGCCGTCACCCCCCATCTCGCCGAAGGCGCGCAGACGAGCGATGCCATCGCGCGCCAATTTATCCCGTCAGCCGAAGAACTGGTCATCGCCCGCGAGGAACTTGGCGATCCGATCGGCGACGAAACCCATTCGCCCGTCAAAGGCATCGTGCATCGCTACGCCGACCGCGTGTTGCTGAAGCCCATACATGCCTGCGCCGTCTATTGCCGCTTTTGCTTTCGCCGCGAACAAGTCGGCCCTGGCGGCGATGCGCTCGATGCGGCCGAGTTGCAAGCCGCCCTCGATTACATCCGCGGCCACGGCGAAATCTGGGAAGTGATCCTGTCCGGCGGCGATCCCTTGCTGCTGTCGCCGCGCCGCCTCAAAGAGATCATCGACCAGCTCGCCGCCATCGATCATGTCGGCATCATCCGCATCCACACGCGCCTGCCGGTCGCCGATCCGGCCAAGATCGACGGCGAGATGGTCGCTGCGCTGAAATGCGCCAAGGCGGTCTATGTCGCGCTCCATTGCAACCATGCCGACGAACTGACGCCCGAGGTCAAGGCCGCCTGCGGGCGGCTGATCGACGCCGGCATTCCCATGCTGGCGCAATCGGTGCTGCTCAAGGGCGTCAACGACGACGCGGCCGCCATGGAAGCGCTCATGCGCGGCTTGGTCGCGGCGCGCATCAAGCCCTATTACCTGCATCATCCCGATCTGGCGCACGGCACCGGCCATTTCCGTCTGCCGATCGCGCGCGGCCAGGAGATTTTGCGCGACTTGCGCGGCCGCGTCTCCGGCCTCTGCCAACCGACCTATGTGCTCGACATTCCGGGCGGCCACGGCAAGGTGCCGATCGGCCCCGACTATCTCAGCGCCGACGGCACCGGCGGCTGGAGCGTGGCCGATCCCGACGGCGGGACCCATCTTTACCCGCCGAAAGCGGCGGAAAAGCCCGAATAATGGCCCGATCCGGCAGCCTTGCCCCCTTAAGGCCAAGCTGATAGGTTCGCCCCGCTTTCCGCTCCCTCATCGAAAAATCCTTGGAATTCCAGGCCTCTCGCCATGAAGATTAACGCGAACCTGATGCGTCCCGGCAATGTCATCGAGCACGATGGCCGCCTGTGGACCGTCCTCAAGACCCAGATCGTCCAGCCCGGCAAGGGCGGCGCCTTCATCACCGTCGAAATCCGCGACGTCCGCACCGGAAATAAGTCGAACGGCCGCTGGCGCACCGCCGACACGGTCGAGAAGGTCCAGGTCGACGAAGTCGAGACCACCTTCCTGTTCAAGGACGGCGAGAACCTGACCTTCATGAACACGGAAAACTACGAGCAGCTTGTGGTGCCCGCCGAAGTGCTCGGCGATCCCGCCCAGTTCCTGCAAGAAGGCATGCCGGTCACGGTCGAAATGATCGACGGCTCGCCGGTGTCGGCGACGCTGCCGCAGACCGTCACCATGATGATCACCGAAGCCGATCCGGTCGTGAAGGGCCAGACGGCGTCGTCGTCCTACAAGCCGGCCATCCTCGAGAACGGCACGCGCGTCATGGTCCCGCCGCATGTCGGCTCGGGCACGCGCATCGTCATCAACACGGCCGACGGCACCTACATGGAACGCGCCAAAGACTAACGCGTTCGCTTGATACACGGCGGCGCGGGGACTCTTCGCGCCGCCGTTTTTTATTTCAACGAAAGCCACGCCAGGTACCCATGACCATCCGCTCCCCGCTGTTCAACGTCATGGAAAAGGCCGCCCGCAAGGCCGCCCGCGGCCTGCTGCACGACTTCGGCGAAGTCGAGCAGCTGCAGGTGTCGCAAAAGGGCCCGGCGGATTTCGTCTCGCAGGCCGACCTCAAAACCGAGAACACACTGCGCGCCGAGCTCTCCAAGGCGCGCCCCGGCTTCGGCTTCATTCTCGAAGAAGGCGGCGAAATCGTCGGCAACGACGGCGAGCACCGCTGGGTCATCGATCCGCTCGACGGCACGACGAATTTCCTGCACGGCATCCCGCATTTCTGCATGTCGATCGCGCTCGAAAAATATCGCAAGACATCGACCGGCGTGCGCCGCGAGACACTCGCCGGCATGATCTACGAGCCGATCCGCGACGAGATGTTCTTCGCCGAAAAAGGCCAGGGCGCCTTTTTGAACGGCAAGCGCTTGCGCGTGTCGGGCCGCGCCAAGCTCGCCGATTGCGTTTTCGCCACCGGCATCCCGGTGCAGGGCCGCTCCGATCCCGACATCTTCATCGCCGAACTGTCGGCCATGATGTCGAAGGTCTCCTCGATCCATCGCATGGGCTCGGCCGCGCTTGATCTCGCCTATGTCGCCGCCGGCCGCTACGACGGCTTTTGGGAGCGCAAGCTCAACGCCTGGGACATCGCCGCCGGCCTCCTGCTGATCCGCGAAGCGGGCGGCTATGTCAGCGACATGGACGGCGGCAGCGACATGCTCGACAAGGGCAGCGTGCTGGTCGCCAACGACAAGCTGCATAGCGAATTCGCCCGCATCCTGCGCGACGCCGACAAGGCCGCCGCCAAAGCCAGCACCTCCTAATCACCGAAAAACAGCGCTGCGTGGGTCCGCAAAGCGCGTCCGTGCCGATTCCGAGGGCCAATCTCCTGATTTGCCGTCCAAACGCCGGTTGTGGCCCCTAGGCCGCCTGGGCTATTCTCAGCCCAATCAATGGCTTCATAGTCGGGCACCGTCGCTCAATGGACTTCCGCTCCTCTCGCGCCCGTCGCGCGTCCCCCTCCCTGCTTCTTAGCGGCGTCGCCGCTCTCGCACTCACCGTAGCCTTCAGTCAGGGGGTCGCGGCGCAGTCGTATTACGACGGCGAGACGCTGGTGATCGGCGGCGGCGCAGCGCCACGCGGCAGCGTCACGGTCGACATGGGCGCCCTCGACGCCATCGACGGTCCTTACACGCCGCCCGCCAGCGTGCCGAGCCGCCCCGGCGGGCGGATTGTTCTCACGCCGCCCGGCGGCCAGTCCGGCGTGCCGCGCGCCGCCGCGGCGCCGCAACGCAGCGCGCCAGCCGCCACCGCCAGCCGGCCGGCACCCGCGCCAAGCCAGGCGACGGCCGCGCCGCGCCCCGTGACGCCAGCTCCGGCGCCGGCGCCAGCCCCTGTCTCGCTTCCCGAACCCAGCTACGCGCCCGTCGCCGCGGCGCCGACGCCCGCACGCGCCGCCCCGCCGGCACCGACCCCGGCTCCGGCCCCTGCCGCTGTGGCCAGTGCCCCACCGGCCCGTGCAGCAACACCGGCGCCAACAGCTGCACCGGCGCCGCAGGCGGTGACCCGCCCGGCCCCGACAACGGCTCCCACAGCCGCTCCGGCGCCGACACCCGCTCCCGCTCCCGCTCCGGCTCCGGCTCCGGCTCCGGCGCCGACACCAGCCCCGGCCCGCAGCGCCGCGCCTGAGATTCGCACCCCTGGCCTCGATGTTCCGGCCATGGAGACCCCCGCGCCGGTCGCCGCCGCCCCCGAACCCGCCCCGACGCCCGCGCCCGCCCGTGTGGCGACGCCGGCTCCGGCGCCGGAGCCAAGCCCGGTTCCCACCTCGGCGCCCGCGCCAAGCAGCACCGCCAGCGCCATCGCCGCCGCCGAACCGCGCACTTCGCCGCTGACCAACCCGCCGCCGCGCACCGAAACGCCCGCGCCGCCGCCGGCCCGTCAGCAGACCGCCGCTGTCGCCCCGGTCCCGCAGCCGCCCGCCAGCGCCGGCGAATCGCAGGCGCTGCGCATCGGCTTCACCGGCGAGAACGCCGCCTTGCCCGAGCCGTCCAAGAGCGATCTCAAGGGCGTCGTCGACACCATGACCAAGAACCCGGCGATGCGCGTGCAGGTGAAGGCCTATGCCAGCGGCAACGCCGAAGCCGCGAGCAAAGCCCGTCGCACCTCGTTGTCGCGCGCCCTCGCCGTGCGCGCTTACCTGATCGAGCAGGGCATCGGCTCGACCCGCATCGACGTCCGCGCACTGGGCAACAACGCCGAAGGCGGCCCGGGCGATCGCGTCGATCTGGTGCTCGTCGCCCGCTAAGGCCGCAAGGTCCCAGGCGCTGCCGATATGACCCTCCTGTCATTCATCGGCAGCGGTTCGGGTCTAAGTATTTCCGGGGCACAGAATTGACATATTTCCCCGTCAGCCTCGCGCGGTCTTAACGCCGCGCCCCGCGAAGGAGAGTGCATGTCGTCGCCCCAAAACTACCTGACGCGCATGGCGGTCTTCCTGCTGTTCGTGCTCGCCGCTTGCGTCATGCTGGTCGGTGTCCTGCGCGCCGCGTTTTTGCACAACCCCTATCTCAACACGCTGATCCTCGGCGTCGCCGTGCTCGGCATCGTCCTCATCTTCCGCCAGGTCGTGCTGCTGAAAAGCGAGGCCGCCTGGTTGGAAGCCTGGCGCAAGGAACGCCGCCTGGCCCCCGCGTCGAACACGCGACCGTTGCCGCCGGCGCCGCGCCGCCTTGCCTCGATCGCCACCCTGCTCGCCGAACGCCGTTCGCGCATCTCGCTGAGCCCGATGGCGCTGCGGTCCTTGCTCGACGGCATCGCGCTGCGCTTGGATGAGTCGCGCGAAATCGCCCGCTACATGACGGCGGTGCTGATCTTCCTCGGCTTGCTCGGCACCTTCTGGGGCCTGATCAAGACCATCGGCTCGATCGCCGACGTGGTCGCCGCGCTCGACGTCGGCACCGGCAACATGGCGGATATCTTCGCCAATCTGAAAGCCGGCCTGTCGGCGCCGCTGTCAGGCATGGGCACGGCATTTTCCTCGTCGCTGTTCGGCCTTGCCGGCTCCCTCGTGCTCGGCTTTCTCGATCTGCAGGCCGGCCAAGCGCAGAACCGCTTTTTCAACGAGCTGGAAGAAACGCTGTCGACGCAGACGCGAATCTCCACCGGCACGGGCCCCTCGGTCAGCGACGGCGATACCTCGGTGCCCGCTTATGTGCAGGCGCTGCTGGAGCAGACTGCCGAAAGCCTCGAGGGCCTGCAGCGCATCATGGGGCGTGGCGAGGAAAGCCGCATTACCGCCAACAATGCCAGCGTGCAACTGAACGAGCGCCTGTCGATGCTGACCGACCAGATGCGCGCCGAACAGACGCTGATGATCAAGCTCGCCGAAAGCCAGATGGAAATGAAGCCGGTGCTGACGCGGCTCGCCGACGGCGCCGACCGGCGCGACGGCGCGATCGACGACGCAACGCGCGGCCATATCCGCAACATCGAAGTTTATCTCGCAAGGTTGATCGAAGAGATGAGCCAGGGCCGCAACCAGACCGTCGAAGAGATCCGCAGCGAGATCAAGATTCTCTCGCGCACGATCGCGGCTTTGCCGCGCGACAAGACGCCGCCGCCCGCCCGCTGATGAAGCGCCGGTAAGCCCCCGTGGCCCTCTCCAGCCGCAATCGCCGCAGCACGATCCCCGACATCTGGCCGGGGTTCGTCGACGCGCTCGCGACCTTGCTGATGGTCATCATGTTCGTGCTGACCGTGTTCGTGCTCGGCCAGTTCTTCCTCACCGACATGCTGTCGAGCCGCGATCAGTCGCTGGCACGCCTGCAGAGTCAGCTGACCCAGCTCTCGGAATTGCTGGCGCTGGAAAAGCAGAACAGCGCCGACATGCGCCTGTCGCTCAGCCAGCTCTCCGATCAGCTGCAGGAATCGACCAGCGAGCGCGACCGCTTGGCGCTGCGGCTGTCGGAGACCGAAGGCCGCGCCGGCGAGGCCGACCGCATCGCCAAGGAATTGGCCGACGCCTTCCAGACCATCGAGGCGGATCGCGCCACTATCGAGACCAAGCTCGCCGAAGTCGCCAGCCTGCAGCGCCAGATCGAAGCCATGCGCGCCGAGCGCGACAAGCTGGCTGGCGATCTCGCGACCAAGACCGGCCAGACCGAGAAGGCGACCAGCGAACTGGTCGCGGCGCAGGCCCAAGTGCAATTGCTTAACGACCAGATTGCCGCGCTGCGCCAGCAGATGGCCCGCATCGAAGAGGCGCTCGCCGCCTCCGAGGCCAAATCCAAAGAACAGAACGTGCAGATCGTCGATCTCGGTCGCCGCCTCAACTTGGCGCTCGCCGGCAAAGTCGAGGAATTGGCGCGCTACCGCTCCGAGTTTTTCGGCCGTCTGCGCGACGTGCTCGGCAACCGCTCCGACATCCGCGTCGTCGGCGACCGTTTCGTCTTCCAATCGGAAGTGTTGTTCCCGTCGGGCGCGGCGGAGATGACCGGGCCCGGCCGCGAGCAGATCGTCCGCCTCGCCGCCACCTTGCGCGATCTCGCCGCCAAGATCCCCGACAACATCAATTGGATTTTGCGCGTCGACGGCCACACCGACATCGCGCCGATCGCTACGGCGCAATTCCCGTCGAACTGGGAATTATCGACGGCGCGCGCCACTTCGGTGGTGAAATTGTTGATCGAACAGGGCATTCCGCCGGAGCGCCTGGCCGCCGCCGGCTTCGGCGAATTCCAGCCGCTGGAAAGCGGCGACACGCCGGCGCTGCGCGCGCGCAATCGGCGCATCGAGCTGAAGCTCGACCAGCGCTAAGTCAGCGCCGCCGCTTCCACACCGCTGAGATCGAACTGCAGGCGCGCAAGGCGCGCATAAAGCCCGCCCTCGGCCATCAAGGCCGCATGGGTGCCTTGGGCGACGACCCGGCCGTCTTCCATCACGACGATGCGGTCCGCCTTCAGAACGGTGGCGAGGCGATGGGCGATGACGATGGTGGTGCGCCCGACCATGAGCTTCTCCAGCGCCTGCTGCACCAGTTGCTCCGATTCGGCATCGAGCGCGCTGGTCGCTTCATCGAGCAGCAGCAGCGCCGGATCGCGCAAGATGGCGCGCGCGATAGCGACGCGCTGGCGCTGGCCGCCGGACAGCCGCACGCCCTTCTCGCCGAGGAAGCTGTTGAAGCCGTTGGGCAGTTGCTCGATGAACTCGCGCGCGGCGGCGGCCTCGGCGGCGGCGAGCACCTCGGCATCAGTCGCCTCGGGGCGGCCGTAGCGAATATTGGTCCAGGCATCGGCGCCGAAGATCACCGGATCTTGCGCCACCAGGCCCATGCGGGCACGCACCGCTTGCGGGTCGGCCCGCGTCATGTCGACACCGTCGAACAGAATGCGGCCGGCCTGCGGATCGTAAAAGCGCAGCAGCAGCTGGAACACCGTGGTCTTGCCGGCGCCCGACGGGCCGACGAGCGCGATGGTTTCGCCCGGCGCGATCTTGAGATCGAAATCGGCGAGCGCCGCGCGATCGGGGCGCGACGGATAGCGGAAGGTGACGCCCTCGAAGGCGATGGCGCTGCCGCCGCTTTGCGCAGGTAAAGCCACCGGATTGGCCGGCGCGGCGATGGCCGGTTGCGTGACGAGCAATTCCATCAGGCGCTCGCTGGCGCCGGCGGCGCGCTGCAGATCGCCGATCACTTCGGAGACCGCGCCGGCGGCGCCCGCCACGACGACGGCATAGAACACGAAGGCCGACAATTCGCCGCCCGAGATGCGGCCCGCCAGCACGTCATGGCCGCCGATCCAGAGGATCAGGCCGACCGAGCCGAACACCATGACGATGACGATCATGGTCAGCAGGGCGCGGGCCCGCACACGCTTGAGCGCCGTGCCGAAGGCGTCCTCGACGCGCGTGCCGAAGCGCGCCCGCTCGGCGTTTTCCTGCACGAAGGCCTGAATGGTGCGCACGGCGTTGAGGCTTTCCTCGATGCCGGCGCCGACGTCGGCGACGCGATCCTGGCTCTCGCGCGACAATTTGCGCACCTTGCGGCCGATCAGCACGATCGGCGCGATGACGAACGGCACGGCCAGCACGACGAGGCCGGTGAGCTTGGGGCTGGTGATGGCGAGCATGACGAGGCCGCCGATCAGCAGCAGCGTGTTGCGCAGCGCCAGCGACACGGAGGAGCCGATCACGGTCTGCAGCAGCGTCGTGTCGGTGGTGATGCGCGTCAGCACCTCGCCGGTGCGCGTCGTCTCGAAATAGCCGGGATCGAGATCGATGACATGGCCGAACACCGCCTTGCGGATGTCGGCGACGACGCGCTCGCCGAGCCACGTCACCAGGAAGAAGCGGCCATAGGTGGCGCAGGCCAGCACGATGATGACGCCGAGCAGCGCGAACAGCGACTGGTCGAGCAGCGCCGGGTTGCCGCCCGAGAAGCCGCCATCGACCAGGCGGCGCAGGCCGGCGCCCATCACCAGCACGGTGCCGGCGGCGACGGTCAGGGAGACCAGCGCGCCGAGCATCTGCCAGCGGTAAGGCAGCACGAAGCGCAGGATGTGCCGAAGCTGGCTCAGATCCTTGGACGGGGCGGGCTGGGGGCTTTCGCCCGTGGTGGTTTGGCTGGGACTGGCGGACATTTCATGAGCTTTGGCGAAGAGGCGGCTGAGATTACTCGCGCCATGGGCTGGGCGCCAGGACCGCTTTCCATCAAAAAGCTCAATTTTTTGAGGCAGTTGGCCTCGAACCGGGGCATCCGGGAGGCGACCGGCATGCGTCTTGCCATCCCGCCCCCGCTTGGCTTATAACCAGCGCCTCATTTACGGAGCTTGGCCATGAAGAGCGACATCCATCCGGATTATCACGAGATCAACGTCGTGATGACCGACGGCACGACCTACAAAACCCGTTCGACCATGGGCAAGCCTGGCGAGACGGTGAAGCTCGAGATCGACTCGAAGTCGCATCCGGTGTGGACGGGCGTGCACCGCCTGCTCGACACGGGCGGCCAGATGGCGAAGTTCAACAAGAAGTTCTCGGGCATCGGCCTCAAGAAAGAGTAGCCGCCCGAAACCTTCCGGCATTTCGCACGGCCGGCGTTCCTTCAGGGAACGCCGGCCGTTTGCATTTCCAACCGAAAAAAATCTTGCGGCACGCGTCTTGACCCCGCCGGCGCCGCCCCTAAATCCTCCCTGTGCCGGCGCCCTCGGGGCCGGCCGCAAACCGGAGGCCCGACCCTGTGGTGGGCTTCCTCAATGTGCGCAAACCATTGCGCGCAAATGGCCCATATCGCTCTAGGAGGATATATCCATGGTCAATTACGATTTTTCCCCGCTGTTCCGCTCCACCATCGGTTTCGATCGCTTGTCGCGTTTGCTCGAAAGCAACCTCGCCAAGACCGAAACCGCTTACCCGCCCTACAACATCGAGAAGACCGGCGAAGACAAATACCGCATCACCCTCGCGGTCGCGGGCTTCGACCGCTCCGAGCTCGACGTGACGGTGCAGGAGAACAAGCTCATCGTATCGGGCAAGCTCAGTGACGCCGCCCGCGCCGCCGAGGAATCCAGCCAGTATCTCCACCGCGGGATCGCCGGCCGCGCCTTCCGCCATGCGTTCGAATTGGCCGATACGGTGAAGGTCGCGGGCGCCGATCTGGTCAACGGGCTGCTGCATATCGATCTCAAGCGCGAGATTCCCGAACAGGCGAAGCCGCGCCGCATCGACATCGTCGCGGGCTCGCAGCCGAAGGTGATCGATCAGGCGGCCTAATCGCCGTCGAAGCCTGACACGACGAAGCCGCCGCGAGACAATCGCGGCGGCTTCATTCTTGGGCCGGCCAAAGAAACGGCCGGGAACTTTGCTCAGCGACGCTGAGCTGGAATTGCTAAGCCTGGAATTAGAGAGCCGCCCTGCCAGGGAAAACCCCGGGGGCGGCTCGATTTTTCGTGGCGCCTGCCTGTTAAACTTGCCGCGTCTTTCAACGAGCGAGAAAAGCTCTGGGAAGAAATTTATACCTGCTGCGAAACCGATCAAGTGGAATTCTAAAAATTTCGCAACATTGTTTCAAAATACTGATTCCATACAGAAAAAAGCCGCCCCGAAGGGCGGCTTAAAGTTCATCAGGGAGGATCAAAAAATGGCCTTTCCCTGGGGGGAGAGAAAAGACCATCGGTCCGAAGACCATAATCTGCGGTCGGGGACGACAGGACCGCATGAGCCTTTTTAGCGCCCTACCACTAAAGGAATAGTAAACGCCGGAAATTTTTTATGGCCGGTCAGTTTTTTTGCCGAACAGCGCCTCGACGCCGGCACGGTGGCTCTTCTTGGCCTCGGCCGCCGCCTCGGCTCTGGAAATTTCCGCTTTTAAAGCAATGACATACTCGCCGAGTTCCGCCACCGAGAGGTTGTCCAGCAGGCGCGGCTCTAGCCAGCGCACCGCGCCCAGCGGGCGGATCTCCTCGTCGTCATCTCGCGCCATCGTCGTTCTCCGTGCAGAAAACTGTTTATATAACAAATCCAATGCGTTATTTGATTATTCGACAGCCGCCTTTTATGCCGCCGCGGCAGGCATTATATCTGTGGCTCACAAAATTTCCCGTCGGGCGAGTGCCGGCGCGGAGGGTTTCCCTCCCCGCGGTGCGCCCGACGCCTTCAAGGAGTTTCCATGGCTCTTCCGCTGATGCCCAAGGCCACCGCCGTCTGGCTGGTCGAAAACACCGGGCTCACGTTCGATCAGATCGCCGATTTCTGCGGCATGCACATGCTTGAAGTGCAAGCGATCGCCGATGGCGAAGTCGCGACCGGCATCGTCGGCCTCGATCCCATCGTCAACGCGCAGCTGACGCGTGAAGAACTCGACCGCGTCGCCGCCGATCCGAAGGCGCGCCTCAAGATGGCGCCGCCGCCGGAATCGCTGCCGAAGGCCAAGTCGAAGGGTCCGCGCTACACGCCGGTCTCCAAGCGTCAGGAGCGTCCGGACGCAATCGCCTGGCTGCTCCGCCAATATCCCGAACTGACCGACGCGCAGATCTGCAAGCTGGTGGGCACCACCAAGGCGACGCTCAACGCCGTGCGCAGCAAGACCCACTGGAAAGCCGCGGCGATCAAGCCGCGCGATCCGGTCGATCTCGGCATGTGCAGCCTCGAAGAGTTACACGGCGCCGTGCAGCGCGCCCGCCGCATCAAGGCGCGTGCCGAACAGCGCAAGGCCCGCGCCGAGCGCAAAGCCGCCCTTGGCGAGACCGGTGCCGCCGACACGTCGGTCGACGATGCCGATTTGGATGCCGGGGATTTGGACAGCGACGCGGAGGGCCTGGAAACAGAAACCCCCGACAGCGATTCGACCACCGACCCGGTTGGCGAAACCACCAACTGAGATCGCCGCGATGATTAAAGCCCGCGCGCCGCAAGGTGCGCGGGCTTTTTCACGCCCGACGCGAACAGTCGCCTGACGTGAACATTCACGATGAACGCGAGCGGACGCTCACAGACACGGCGCAATCACGCGCCATGTCTGGTATCACGCCCATGGGCGACGTTGCGGCTAAGCGTCGGCCGGTTTCAGTCGGATGATTTCGTCTTTGATGCGGAGTTTGGCGCGCTTCAGGCCGCGGATGCGCACATCGTCGGGATGTGGGCGGGTGGTCTCCGCGCGGATCGCCGCCTCGACGGAGGCGTGACTCGATTTAAGCGTCTCGATACGTTGTTCAACTGCCATGCTGTTCTCCTTTTTCACAAGAATCTTGAGAACCGATCAGTTGAATAACCTTAGCCCCCTGCGCGGCGATGGCAACCGAAAGCTAATCGCGCGAAGGGATAGGCACGACAGATCAATGCGCAGGAAAATTATCTTTGAACCGAAGGGATTTTTCGCGCTGATTCCATAGCGCTTTTTCAAGCGCGGGCGGCCGCTTCAAGCGCCATGCGCGCAGCCCGATTGGCCTGATCGGGAAACATCGCATTCAGAATGATCGTCAAGGACGTCACATCTGAGTCGTCGAAGCGCGCATCGAGCGCCCGGCAATAGGCGACCATGTTGGCGGCCGCATCGCCGAATCGATCCGCCGGCACGAGATCCTCGTTGCGCACGCGATTTAAACAACCGACCAGGATCAGTTGTTCGAGATGCTCGGCATCGATCTCGCGTGCCTGAATCTGCTTGCGCAACGCTTCGCTGATCGCACGCAAGTCGTCCGGTAGGTCGTCAAAACCCGTCTTGAGTATACGGCGCACGCCGCGCAAGCCGCGCACAACGCTGTCATGCCAGCCGGCCACCGCGCTGCGGCAGCGCGCGATCTCCGCATCCGACAAACGGCCCAAGCCGAAAGCGCCGCTCCAGCCGCAGAACAGCAGCAGGTTGACGTCGAGATGGTAAGGCTCCTGCAATTGCAGGCAAGCATCGGATACGCCGGGCCGCCGATAGACGTCGATCGCGAAATTCCAGAAGGGATGCTCGGGAAACTCCATCATGCGCCTCTATCACTGATCGCCGAGGCAGATGCCGAGGCCCCGCGCCGTTCGCACCAGATCGCCCTCGATATTGACGCCGCCGGGCCCCGAGATGGTGTCCTCGATCGGCACGTCGACGACATGGCGGTTCTGCCAGGTGACCATGCGGCCATGCTTGCCGGCGGCGAGCAGATCGACGGCGGCGACGCCGAAGGCCGAGCCGAGCACGCGATCGGTCGTCGCCGGGCTGCCGCCGCGCTGCACATGGCCGAGCACGGTCACGCGCGTTTCCGCCTTCGCCGCTTCCGCCAATCTATCGCCGAGATAATGGCCGATGCCGCCATAGCGCACCTTGCCGGCGACGTCGGCCTGCGTCACCGAGCGACCATCCGGTGTCTTGACGCCTTCGGCGACGACGACGAGCGCGAAATTACGCCCCTCCTTCTCGCGCAACCGCTGAATCTTGGCGACCAGCGGCTCGAGCTTCCACGGAAGTTCCGGCAGCAGGATGATGTCGGCGCCGCCGGCGATGCCGCTGGCGAGCGCGATATGGCCGGCGTCGCGGCCCATCACTTCGAGAATCATCACCCGGTTGTGGCTCGCCGCCGTCGGCTGCAAACGGTCGAGCGCCTCGGTCGCCACATTGACCGCCGTGATGAAGCCGATGGAGTTTTCCGTGCGGCCGACGTCGTTGTCGATCGTCTTGGGCACGCCGACCATCGGGATGCCGCCCTGCTTGGCGAGCTTGTCCATGATGCGGAACGAGCCGTCGCCGCCGATGACGATGAGGCCCGAAAGATCAAGCTGGCGATAGCCCTCGATCACCTCGGCGGACCGGTCCTGCTTGGTGCCGTCTGGCATTGGGAAGGCGAAGGGATCGCCGGTGTTCGTGGTGCCAAGGATGGTGCCGCTTTCGCGCAGGATCGAGCCGGAGAACATGCTGACATCGAGTTTCATGGTCTCGACCGGCCGCTTCAACAGACCGAGCGTGCCCGAGCGGATGCCCACCACTTCCCAACCGTAGGTATGGCAGGCGTGAACCACGGCGGCGCGGATGACGGCATTCAATCCGGCGCAATCGCCGCCGCTGGTGAGAATGCCGATGCGGGTGCCGACAGGAAGCATGGGGGACCGTACTGAGAGCGATTCGAACAGGGCCTTAGAATGGCGGATCGCGCCGCCCCCGTCCACCTTCGGGCGTTAGTCCCGTCCGGCGGGCTGGGAACACAGTCTCGAAACCGTCGCCGAGGTCTGTTATTATCCGCACCGATGAACATGGCATCCAGCGACCGCGACGATCTCCGCAAGAAGCTCGAAGACCTTCGAGCCGAGCACCGCGATCTCGACGACGTGATCGCCCGCGTCGTCGATCAGGTTCCGTTCGACCAACTGCGCGTGCAACGGCTGAAGAAGCGCAAGCTGGTGTTGCGCGACATGATGCAGCGCCTCGAAAGCGAGCTGCTGCCGGACATTATTGCTTAGGGCTACTGGCCTGACGGCAGATCGCAGGGACGCCTATTCGGCGTCTTTTTTCTTGGCCTGCTTGCGCTCGTACATCGCCTTGTCGGCCTCGGCGAGCGCCTTGGCGGCATCTTCGCCGCCGGTGAAGCTGTAGGCGCCATACGCGACGTGCAGCGGCACATGCTTGCCGTCCCATTCGAACGGCACGGCTTCGATCTTGCTGGCCAGAATGGCGGCCTTTTCGACTGCCGCCGCCTGCGGTGCGTTGGTCAGCAACACGCCGAATTCGTCGCCGCCGAGGCGGCCGACAATGTCCGATTCGCGTATGCTGCCCGTGAGCACGGCGGCGACATGGCGGATCGCCGCGTCGCCCGCCGCATGGCCGAGATTGTCGTTGATGATCTTGAGGCCGTTGATGTCGAAATAGAGCACGCTCGACGGCGTGCTGTAGCGTTCGGCGAAGGCGATCATGCGTGACAGCTCGCGCACGAAGGCGCGGCGGTTGGCGATCGGCACCAAGGTGTCCTGGTCGGGCAGCTTTTCGAGAAAGGCGACACGCTTCTTGCCGTCTTCCACGTCTTGGCGCAAGCGATCCACTTCCTGCAACAAGGTCATGATGGCCGAGCGCACCTTGGGCGTCAGCTCTGCTTCGGGAATGCCCATGATCGAGATGACGTCGCTCGACCGGGCGGCCGGCGCGGCGTCGCTGCTCTCGCTGACGGCGCTGCGCTTGGCCACGGAGCCAATACGCGACACCGGTTTTGAATCGCCGATCTTCATATCGTTCGCTTTATACGGCCCCCAGGGACGTTCGCGCGGGAGCCGTCCCCGACTTGACACTAGGCCGGACTATGACCGGCACAGCTTAATTAAACTTAACAAGATATGTGTAGGAGGGCATTTTATCAGAAAATATTGCCGCTTTCTCGCTCATTGGGGGAAAATCGCCCTTCTGGGCCGCCTCGCCAGATAAAAATCCCCGCAACGGAGGAAAATCGGCGGTTTTTGGCCAACCTCGGGAGGCTTTCCCGACCATTGCGCCCGGCCCGCCGATTCCTATAATGCCGGCTTCCCGGCGGCCCGCCTGATCTGCGGCCGCCGTCAATCTTTCAGGGCCGCCCCGCTCGCGGCGGTCTTGCGCTAGGGTTTCCATGGCACGCACAGCGCTGGTCGGCATCATCATGGGCAGCCGCTCCGATTGGGAGACGATGCGCCATGCCGCCGAAACCCTGGACGCCCTCGGCGTCCCGCATGAAACCAAAGTCGTCTCAGCCCATCGCACGCCCAAGCGGCTCTACGATTATGCCGGCTTGGCGCGTGGCCGCGGCCTACAGGTCATCATCGCCGGGGCCGGCGGCGCCGCCCACCTGCCCGGCATGACCGCCGCCATGACGCCGCTGCCGGTGCTCGGCGTGCCGGTCGAAAGCCATTCGCTCAAGGGCATGGACAGCCTGCTCTCGATCGTCCAGATGCCCGGCGGCATTCCCGTCGGCACGCTGGCCATCGGCCGCGCCGGCGCCATCAATGCGGGCCTGTTCGCCGCCAGCATCCTGGCGCTCAACGACCCGAAGCTGGCCAAGCGGCTGGACGCCTGGCGCGCCCAACAGACCGCCGCGGTCGACGAATCGCCGGTGCAAGCCGCCAAGACAGCGGCAAAACGCCCTGGCGCGAAACGACCCGCCAAGCGCGCGCCCGCCAAGCGCAAACGCTAGTCCCCGCCTCTCTCACCCGCGTCCGTTCATCATGACCGCATCCTCGACCGGCCCCATTCCTCCCGGCGCCATCATCGGCATTCTCGGCGGCGGCCAACTCGGCCGCATGACAGCCTTGGCGGCGGCGCGCCTCGGCTATCCCTGCCACATCTATACCGACGAGCCGAACAGCCCCGCCTCGCAAGTCGCCGCCAAGACCACGGTCGCCGGCTATACCGATGAAACGGCCCTTGCCGCCTTCGCCAAGGACGTCGCCGTCGTCACCTTCGAGTTCGAGAACATTCCCGAGATCACGGCGGAGACGCTGGCCCGCCATGTCATCGTGCGGCCCGGCCCGCGCTGCCTCGCCATCGCGCAAGATCGCCTGCGCGAGAAAGACTTCCTCAATGGGATCGGCGCCACCACCGCGCCCTACCGCCGCGTCACCAGCGTGCAGGACCTGACCCATGCGCTGCGCGACCTCGGCCGGCCGGCCGTGTTGAAAACCGCGCGCCTCGGCTACGACGGCAAGGGCCAGGTGATGATCGACGGCAGCATGAAGCCCGCCGCCGCCTGGAAGGCCATGAGCGGCGGCGCCAGCGCCGCCGAAGGCGTGCTCGAAGGCTTCGTCGATTTCGAGCGCGAGATTTCCGTCATCGTCGCGCGCGCGCCGGACGGCACTTGGGCGGCCTACGATCCGGTCGAGAACCGCCATGTCCATCATGTGCTCGACACCACGATTGCCCCGGCGGCGATTCCGCAGGGCCTGGCCGACAAGGCGATCGGCACGGCGCGCCACATCGCCGAGCAGCTCGATCTCGTCGGCTTACTCGCGGTCGAGATGTTCGTGACACGCGCGGGCGGCATTCTTATCAACGAGATCGCGCCGCGCCCGCACAATTCCGGCCATTGGACGATGGATGCCTGCGTCACGTCGCAGTTCGAGCAATTCGTGCGCGCCGTCTGCGGTCTGCCGCTCGGCTCACCCGCGCGCCATGCCGACGCGGTGATGAAGAATTTGCTCGGCGACGAAGTGTTGCGCTGGCGCGAGATTCTCGCCGAGCCGACCGCCAAGCTGCATCTCTACGGCAAGAGTGAGCCGCGCCCCGGTCGCAAGATGGGCCATGTCAACCGCCTGTCGCCGCGCAAGGACCAGCAGAGCTAAGCCGTTTACGCCGCACAATGTAAAAGGGCGCGGAGATCACTCTCCGCGCCCTTTGTGCGTCTATGCCACCCGCGTGCAGCTGAGGGTTACGCCTGCAACGGCGCACTTTCGCTTTGCGGCGCCGGCGCCGCAGCCGGAATGACCGTGGGCTCGCGCTGGCGCGCCGGCATGGCGGCGATCATCGAGATCGCCACGGCCGAAGCGTAGGGGATGGTCTGGATCAGCAGCATGAAGATCCACAGATTGGCTTCGGTGTTCCAACGGCCATAGGCGATCGCGGTCGCCGTCGCGGCGACGAGCGCGCCGACGAACAGCAGGCCTTCTTGCCAGGCCATCATCAAACCGCCGATGAAGGCCGGACGATCCTCGCATTTCGGCGTGCGCATGAACGGCGTCGAGGTGAAGAACAGGCCCGACAGGATGCCGCGCGCCACCGTGTAGCCGAGCGACATGGCGGCAAGCGCCGCGCCGAGACGCTGGCCCACCGTGCAGGGCACCTTGATCTGGTAGAGCCATAGCGACGACAGGAACTTCATTGCCATGACGCTGAGCGCCGGCACCATGAAGATGGCGAGCGGAAACTCGATATATTTCGGGAAGGCGATGACGCCGATCGTCCAGAACAGCGCGCCCACCGTGAAGAACAGGTGCATCAGGTCGGCGAACCAGGGCAGCCAGCCGGCGATGAAGTGATAGCGCTGGGCAAACGTCAGGCTCGAGCCGTCCTTCTGCATGAAGTTCGGCAGGAACAGCTGGCGCGCGTGATGGCGGATGATCTGCACCGCGCCGAACACCCAGCGGAAACGCTGCTTCTTGTAGCCGGCGAAATCGTCGGGCGTCAGGCCCTGGCCGAAGGTCTCCGTGGTGTAGAGCGCTTCATAGCCATGTTCGAGCATGCGCAGGCCGAGCTCGGCGTCTTCGCAGATCGACCATTCGCCCCAATTGCCGACGCTTTCCATGGCTGTCTTGCGGATCAGCGTCATGGTGCCGTGCTGGATGATGGCGTTGCGCTCGTTGCGGTGGACCATGCCGATGTGGAAGAAGCCGGCATATTCCCAGTTGATCATCGCCTTGAAGGGATGCTCCTGCCACTCGCGGTGGTCCTGCGGCGCCTGCACCCAACCCACCTTCGGATTGGCGAAGTAAGGCACCAGGCTTTTCAACCAGTCGGCGCGCACGATGTAGTCGCTGTCGATGACGCCGATCACCTCGGCGTCCTTCGCGGTCTGCGACAGCGCGAAGTTGAGCGCGCCGGCCTTGAAGCCCGGCCACGGGTCGAGGTGGAAGAAACGGAAGTGCGCGCCGAGCGTGGCGCAATAGGCCTCCACCGGCTTCCACACGTCGGGGTTCTTCGTGTTGTTGTCGATCACGATCACCTCGAAATCCGGGTAATCGAGCGCCGCCAGGCTATCGAGCGTGCGCATGACCATATGCGCCGGCTCGTTGTGGATCGGAATATGCAACGACACCTTGGGACGGCGGGTGTCCGCCGGCAGGGCGGCCGACTCGGTGGCCGGCACGATCTTGCGGCGCAAACGGGCCCACAGCAGTTCGATGAACTGGAAAGTCTCGGAAATGATGGTGATGCCGAGGATGATCTGGCAAGCCGTCAGCACGCCGAGCACCGCCGCCTGCATCGGCGTCAGATACTGATAGAAGATGCTGACCGCCATCCACACTGAGCCCGAGGCGACGAGCTGCAGCACGACCGAGAAGACCCCGCGGCCGGCCAAGCTGACATGGTCGTAGCGCGGCAGGAAGGCCATCATGGCGATCAGGCCGAGGATGCTCGAAACGCCGGCGAGCCACGGCCAGAACGGCTGCTCTTCGACCGGGCCCGACAGCGCGAACTTCGGATTGCGGTCGACGTCGTAAATGCCCCAATAGCCGCCGGCGGTGCCTTCGAACGACATCTTCCACGGCTGATCGAAGGCTTCCATCATGAAGTATTCGATGCCGTGCTCTTTCGCAGCGGCGAGGAATTCGCGGGTGAAGCGGGCCTGGTTGACGATGCTGGCCTCGGCGCCTTGGCGCGTCTTGCCCTGGCTCGGCCAACCCACTTCCGAGAGGATGATCTTCTTGCCCGGGTAAGCGATCTTGAGATCGTAATAGCGCTTCAGCACGTAGCGCACGGCCTGGTCGACCGGCACGCCTTCCCAATAGGGCAGCAGCTGCACGGCGAGGAAGTCGACTTCCTTCACCAATTCCGGATGGTCATGCCAGACATGCCACGGCTCGGCGGTCGAGATCGGCCGGCGGACTTGTTTGCGCACCTTCTGAATTTCTTCGATGATCTGCGGCACGCTCTGTTCGCCGCGCAGGATCGCTTCGTTGCCGACGATGAGGCGCTCGACATTGCGGTTGGCGCGGGCGACGCGCACCAGACTCTCGACTTCCGCCTTGTTGACGTCTTCCTTCGAGCCGAGCCAGGCGCCGGCCATCACCTTCAGGCCATCCTCACGCGCCAGCGCCGCCGTGCGTTCGATGCCGTCGAGCGAGGTGTAGGTACGCACCGACTGCACATTGGCATTGGCGAGCAGCTTGAGGTCGCGGGCGATGTCTTCCGCGCTCGGGTGGCGTCCGGCGTTGGCGTCTTGGCCGCGCTGATAGGGACTGAAGGACAGGCCGGAGATTTGCCCCGAGAAGGTTTGCGCCGGATGTTCGGGGCGATTGACCATCGTCCACAGGCCGACGTTGACGACCAGGATCACTGCCGCAGTCAGCAGACTGGAAGCGCGCATGCTCACTTAAGTCCTTGGGGAAGACGCCCGAAACCGATGCGGAATACGCCGCAACTCGCAGGATGAGACTGACAAGGAAACTGGGCTGAATTTAGGCAAAATCGAAAATGCCGTCTACAGCGGCACTGCACTGATTTTGCATGGCTGATATTCCCCCGGCCGACTTACGCCACTCCACCCGATCACTGGCAGAAACTATGCGAACGCCATGCCAGTTTTCACGAGCGGACAGGTCGAGGCGGTCTGGTCCATGCAGGGTCATGGACAGGCAACGGCCTCTAGCCCTAGCGGTTCAATAGGAAGATAGACGGTGCCGGTAGTTCCGCCTTCGTTTATGGCCCGCTGTGCGGAGGGCGGCCGGCGGGCTTGCGCTTGAACAGACCGAAGGGGTCCGGCATCTGACCGAAGGCCTGACGCAGGCGGCCTTTGCAGGCCTCAAGGGCCATGACGTTCTCGATCCGGCGGTCCAGGAAGGCCCAGGTCTCGACGAAATCCTCCGACTGGTCCTGCAGCCAGATCATCACCGTCGAACCCCAAACCCCGGCCAAGGTGGCCCGCTTGGTATAGAAGGCAAAATCGGTCGAGACGTCGCCGATGGCGCGCCACAAGGCGTCGACCGTGCGCCACATCAGCTTCGCCGCGAGCGGCGCGTTGAGCGGATTGGCGAGGTAAGTGGCCAGGGCGCGGAACGCCTCGCGCTGCGGCGCCGCCGTTTCCAGGCGTGTGCGCACGGCGAGTGTCACCCGCTCGCGGATTTTCAGGGCAGCGAGATCGACCGCTGCCAGCTTTTCGAGCATTTCGGCGTCGATCCGGTCGTGCAGGGCTTCGGCGGCCTGGGCCAAGCCGCCGGGAAAGGCGATGGCGGCCAGTTCCGGTGTCACGCCGGCGTCGCGCGCCGCCGCGTCGAGCGCGATCTGGCTCCAACCGTCGAACGGCGCATTGCGCAGCAGGCCGTCGAGCAGGCGCGCGCGGATGCCGGGCAGCTGCGGGGCGTCCTGATCTGTGTCGCTCATGCCGGTTCCTCCTCCTCGTCGCTGTCATCGCTGAGAGGATAACGCGCCATTTCCTCTTCAAATCCCAGCAGCGAAAGATCTTTCATGCGCTGGGGATAGAGAATGCCGTCCAAATGGTCATATTCATGCTGGACGACGCGGGCATGGAAACCCGAGGCCTCGCGGATGAAGGGCGAGCCGTCGAGCCCCCAGGCCTTGTAGCGCAGCTTGGTGACACGCGGCACGACGCCGCGGAACCCCGGCACCGACAGGCAGCCCTCGAAGCCCGATTCGAACTCCGGCTGGCCCGACGGGCCCGGCAGGGCCTCCAGCATCGGGTTGATCAGCACCATCGGGCGGTCGCGCGTCGCCAGGAAGTCCTCCGGCAGGGTCTCGTCTGGCCCCAGGCGCTCGGGCGGAACCTTGAACACCAAGAGGCGCAGCGAGACGTGGACCTGCGGCGCCGCCAGGCCGACGCCATGGGCGTCGTCCATGGTCTCGAGCATGTCCTCGACCAGGCGGCGGATCTCCGGCGCGGTCGGGTCATCGACCGGCAGCGCGCGGCGGCGGAGGACGGGGTGGCCCATGCGGGCGATTTTCAGAATGGCCATAACGGCAATATGGGGGCTGAATCGGTCGCCGTCAAAGGCCAGGAAGCCCCTGCGGAACCCTCAAGTGCTTGTTTTCACAAGATTATTGGCTTATTCACAGGGCAATGAGTCGGCTTGCGGCCCCTAAATCCCTGTGATACAACGCCGTTCCTTTCGCGAACCCCGCTCAGGCGGGGTTTTTCGCGGCACAAATTCGCCGAACATCCCCTGACATTAAATTTAATGGGGACAGACGCAAACCGGAGCACTCACTTGCAAGTTCACGTTAAAGACAACAACGTCGATCAGGCCCTACGCGCGCTCAAGAAGAAGATGCAGCGCGAAGGCATCTATCGCGAGATGAAGATGCGCCGCAATTTCGAGAAGCCCTCTGAGAAGCGCGCCCGCGAGCACGCCGAAGCGGTCCGCCGCTATCGCAAGCTGCTCCGCAAGCGCATGGAGCGCGAAGGCTACTAGGCCGATACGCGATACCGAATCAAAAACCCCGAAGGAAACTTCGGGGTTTTTTGTTGGCTAATCGTCCGGCGTGATCAAAGGGCCAAACCAATAGAGACTCTGCATGCCGAGATTATCCAGCACAGTGTCGTAACCCCAGGGGGCCATACACCGCCTCACTGCCTGAATTCCTTTGCGGTCGTATGTTCCCCGCCATTTTCCGTAGCGTGCTGGGTTTTGCTCTACGACAGATAAATGCTCTGGATCATGTTCGCCGACACAGCCGCGAAGCCGTTCGGGAAATAGATCGTGGTTGCGCTTGAAAGCCTGCCAATCCGCTTCGGTAGATTGAGAAGCTCGACCAGGATACGGAGGAGGGTTTCGCACTTTTTCCGGATCAACACCGACGCCATACATTTCATAGCGACCGAATGGCACGTACCATCTGTAATGTTCCATGCCGTAGGGCTCGCAAGCGCAAAGCATGACGGCCGCGAACATAAGAATAAGGCTGCGCAACATCACATAGGGCCCTCGCAATAAGGGTCGTGATATTCGTCGTCGACAACCACCATTGCAGCAACGTCGACATCGCGCACCTCAAGAGGCCTCGAAATCCTGTACGGGAAGTTCACTTCTACTGAAATCCGATGTCCGATGAAGCAAGGCATAGGTTCACGGGTTTTGGAGTAAACGCATGTCCAGCCGTTCCATGGCCTGCAAATAAATTTCTGTTTCTCCAAATTGTCTACAAACGCTTCAGGGGTCTCCGCGAGAAGTTGCGCCACATAACCTCGTGCGCGCTCTTTCGCGTCCTGTTGCTTCACAGACGGCAGCGTTCGATCTCCAGAGACATTTGCCGAGCCGAAAGTGGCCGTCCACACTGGGTCTAACGGCTGATATGCCTTAGCCCCTATCATCCAAGCACATCCGCTGCAGGCTAAAAGCAAAGCTATGGTGACGCCGACACGCGTGAACATATGAAGTCCCCCCGGACATATTCGATGCACGGGATGCTCGCGGGCAATTATGGCTGAATGCGGGCGCAAATAAGAAAAGGCCGCCCGGAGGCGGCCTTTTTACTTAATTATCGGCTGAGCCCTACAGGCTCTTCACGATGTCTTCGCAGATTTTCTTGGCGTCGCTGAACAGCATCATCGTGTTGTCGCGGTAGAACAGCGTGTTGTCGACGCCGGCATAGCCCGACGCCATCGAGCGCTTCACGAACAGCACCGTCTTGGCCTTGTCGACGTCGAGGATCGGCATGCCGTAGATCGGGCTTTGCGGATCGTCGCGCGCCGCCGGGTTGGTCACGTCGTTGGCGCCGATGACGAAGGCGACGTCGGCGGTCTGGAAGGCGGAGTTGATCTCCTCCAGCTCGAACACCTCGTCGTAGGGCACGTTGGCTTCGGCGAGCAGCACGTTCATGTGGCCAGGCATGCGGCCGGCCACCGGATGGATGGCGTAGGAGACTTCGACGCCTTCGGCCTTCAAGCGGTCGGCCATTTCGCGCAGCGCGTGCTGCGCCTGCGCCACCGCCATGCCGTAGCCCGGCACGATGATGACCTTGCCGGCGTTCTTCATGATGAAGGCCGCGTCGTCGGCGCTGCCCGATTTCACCGGGCGGTCGGACTTGCCGGGGCC
>CANJIM010000036.1 GCA_947474495.1 Rhodospirillaceae bacterium | reverse complement strand
TTCGGGCCATAGATGACATCGACAGGCTCGCCGATCAGGCCGCCGGCCGCGTCATACTCGTTCTTGCCGTAGGGCACTTCGAGGCCCGCCACCATGAACAGCGCCGGGTGCATGCCGACGACGACGGCGATGGGGACCGGCTTGCCGGCATCGAGGTAGCGCTTCTTGATGAGGTCGCCGTGCTTGCCCTTCGACGTCATCAGGGTCGCGACCTTCTTGTCGTGGACCTGGACGCGATAGGCGCCGTAATTGATCCAGCCCGAGTCGGGGTCCTTCATGATGACCATGCAGCCGGTGCCGATGTAATAGCCGCCGTCGCCTTCATGCCAGCGCGGCGTCGGGATCTTCAGCAGGTCGATGTCGTCGCCGTAGAACTCGTTTTCCATCAGCGTGCCGGTGTTGACCTCACGCGGCGCGATCATCTTGGCGTTGCGGAAGGTGTCGCGCCAATAGCGGACGAGATCGATCTCGTTGGATTCCGGCGGCAGGCCGAGGGTGCGGATGATGCGTTTGGCCGAGGTCAGGACGTTGGCGCAGACGCGAAAGCCCGGCTGATAGCCCGGCACGTTGTCGAACAGCAGAGTCGGACGTCCCATCTTGCGTTGATAGACGTCGAGAATGCCGCCGATCTCTTCCTCGCGGTCGGCGCCGCTGACATGCTGCAGGTCGCCCGCCGCTTCGCATTCCGCGAGCCAGGCGCGCAAATCCTGTTTCGAACTGTTGGTCGCCGCCTTGGTCGCCATGTTGAATCCTCGATATGTCCCGGCCGGATATGGGCCGACGTTGAGAGACGCCAGCGTAAAATCGAGGCGTCCCAATTTCAATACATATTGCAGAAAATAGAACAGCGGGCGGAGCCAAAACCCCGCCCGCCGCGATGTTACCAGCCGAGAATGGCCTTCGTCTTGTCGAGCACGGGCTGCGGAATTTTCGCCGCGTCCTGCACCAAGGCGTCGAGCTGCTCGCCGCTGCGGTAGCGCACGTCGAAGCCGCCCTTTTCCATGTCGGCGATGAAGCCGGCATCCTTGGCCGTCACCGTATAGGAGTCGCGCAGGGCTTTGACGCGGTCGGCCGGCGTGCCGGGGGCGACCCAATGGTTGTAGCCGATGGCGACCGGCATCGAAACGAGCGCCGCGATCTGCTTGGCCTCTTCCGTGGTCGCGAGCTCCGTGAGCAGCGGCACGTTCGGCAGATCCGGTTCCTTCTCGGTGCCGACCTGCACGAGAATGGCGACCTTGCCGTCCTTCACCCAGTCGGCCTTCTGGCTCATCAGACTGGCGTAAGACCCGCCGCCACGGCCATGCAACTCACCGCGCTCGATGGCGAGATTGGTCTCGTTGGTGCCGGTGTAGCCGTTGATGATCTTGAACTTGGTGCCGACCAGCGCATTGAGCACATTTGGATAGATGTTGGCGTCCGAGATCACGCCCGAGCCGCCGACCAGCACTTCCTTGATCTTGGCATCAGCGATGGTCTTGACGCCGCTCGTTGCGATCCAGGAAAAAGCGACGTTGTTCGAGGAGCTGATCGAGCCGATCCAGACGAATTTCGCCGGATCGTATTGCGCGCCCTCGCCGTTCAGCAATTGGTACATCGCTGCGCCCTGGTTGACGGCAGCGATGGTCAGGCCGTCCTTGGCCGCGACGTTGTAAACGTTGTTGGCGGCCGTGACGCCGCCGGCGCCGACCATGTTCTGCACGATGAACACCGGCTTGCCTGCCGTATGTTCCGGCATGTGCTTCGCGAGAATGCGCGAGATCAGATCATAGCCGCCACCGGGGCCGAAACCGACGACGAGACGGACGCTCTTGCCCTTGTAGAACTCTGCGGGCGATTGGGCGCCGGCTGCGGAAGCGACGAGAAGCCCGGCAGCCGCAGTCGCGGCGCACAACAGGCTCTTCACGGATAGCTGGATCATCTGGTTCGCCACTCCTCTGTGAGATGAATGTCGACGTATCGCCAACCTGTCGGGAGTTTTCCGCGCCGGCATTGTCATCGACCGACGCGGAGCCCCCTTGTTACGAGCGCCGTCAGACGCGGAAGACGTGACCGCGCTTGCGGCCTTGATCAACCTTCAGGAAAAGATCATCGAGCGAATGCTGCTTTGAACTGATGCCCTGTTCAAAGGAATATTTCGCCAGCAAATTGAGCTGGTGCTCGTTCTTTTCGGTCATACCGTATTCGAACGGATCGGTGCCGAGCGCTTCTTCCTGCTCTTCCCAGGCCTCGCGGTACCAGGCGAGCGGCGCAACGCGCGGGTTCTCCATGCGCTTCATGCCCATGTCCTTGGCTTCATTGAAGGCGTGGAACAGGTTGATCGGCACCCACGGATATTTGTCGACGATCTCTTGCTTGATGCCGACGGCGTGCATGATCGGGAAAATGCCGGTGCGCTTGTAGAAGGCCTTTTCCTCAGTCTTGTAGTCTGGGAACAGGCGACCGACATTCGGGTCCTTATCCAGCATCGGCTGGATCAAATCGGGATGCAGCAGCGCATCCAGCTCGCCCTTCGCCAGCATCTCCTCGACGCCGCGCTCATTCGGCAGCTTGGTGAGCTTGAGGCCCGGCGGCGGCACGAAGGCGACGCTCTCGTCGAGCTCCGAGTACCAGTCGATCGAGCGGTGCGGCACGCCATATTCCGATTCGAGGAAGCCGCGCATCCACAGGATGGCGCTCGCCTGATATTGCTTCACGCCGATCTTCTTGCCGATCAGGTCGGTCGGCTTGGTGATGCCCTTCTTCGTATTGATGAAGATGAAGCCGTGACGGAAGCGGCGATGAGGAAACACTGGAATGGCGGCAAAGGGCATGCCTTTGTCGCGCGAGGCCATGTAGGATGAGCAGGAAATTTCCGCCACGTCGAAGTCCTGGTTGCGCAGGAAGCGCCAGTGACGCGTGGTCGAGTCCATCTTGCTGACGACGGTGAGGTCGATGCCGTCCGCCTTGACGCGTCCATCGATCAGCGGTCGCGTGATCTCATAATCGCCGACGGCGAGTGTGAGCTGCAAATTTTTCGACATATCCGTCCTCTCCAATCCATGGCTCTAAATCACTTTGCCGCGTTAGCGCCGCGCGGGCCAGGCAAAGCCTAGTTGGGGCCCGACCTTACCCGGCCCACGCAGCCAGACGCGCGCGGACGCGCCTGTTTAGTTCGCGCAGTTAGCGCGCACCCTTCTCGACGATCTCGCGCGCCTTGTCCGCCACGTCCTTGGGCATCGCATAGATCTCGTTCAGCATGTCGGCCACTTCCTTGCCGGTCATCGGCGACACTTCGAGTTTGTTCTTTTCCATCTCGGCCACGAACGCCTTGTCTTTCATGGTGTCGTCGAAGGCTTTGCGCAGCATGGCGATGCGCTCGCTCGTCACGCCCGGCGGGGCGACAAAGGGGCGGCCCATTTCCTGGCGGCTGAGGAAGAGCTTCAGCAACTGCATCTGCTCGTCCGTCTTGGCAAAGTCGGTGACGACCGGCACATCCGGCAATTCCGGGTTCTTGCGCAGCGAGAGAACCAGGAAAGGGATCAGCTTTTTTTCCGGCACCCAGGTCGGGCGCGTGCTCTTGAGGCTGCTCCACGACCAGCCGCAGCGGCCTTCGACCTCTTCTCGCTCGATCGCCAGCGCCATCTCGGCGCCGCCGGGATAGCCGGTGACGAGACGAATTTTCGCGCCGAAGGCGTTCTTGAGCGCCGCCGAGAAAATATCGGCGTCTGACGCCGGGCCCTCACCGGCAGCGGTGAACTCCGTCTTCTGCATATCATCCCAGGTTTTAATCTTGGACGTGTGCCAGGCGGCGCAGACACTGGTCTCGGCGCTGGTGCTGCCGATCCAATTCATTTTGGCGACATCAAACTGTGCATCTTTGTTGCTAAGCAGCGGCTCGACCGGAATGCCGCGCCCGATGGTGCCGAACGTCAGGCCGTCTTTGGGCGCCGCGGCATAGATAAAATTCATCGCTTTGAGGCTGCCGGCACCCGGCATGTTCTGGACGACGAACGTCGGCTTGCCGGGGATATAGTCCGGCATGTAGCGCGCGAGCAGACGCGCGACGACGTCATAGCCGCCACCCGACGTGTAACCGACGGCGAGGTTGATCGATTTGCCGGCGTAAAAATTGGACTGCGCCTGGGCCGGCGATGCCGCAACTGCGGCCAGCAACGCCGCCAGCGCCGAGACGATCCATCCGCTTCGTGATTGCCGCATAGCTATCCCCCAAAAATAAACGATTCACCACGCACGGCTAACGACGCGCGGCCCACTCCGCGCAAAGCTTATTCAACATTCATGCCGAGACAGTTCGGCATTCCTTAGGCGAGCATCGCCTTCATGCGCTGCGGCGTGACCGGCAGTTGCACGACAGCCCCCGCCTTGCCAAGCGCGTCGTCGATCGCGCTCGCGATGGCGCCGCCGACGCCGTTGATACCGCCCTCACCCGCGCCTTTGATGCCCAGAGGATTCATCGGGCTGGGCGCGTCTTCAGTAATCATCACGTCGATCTGCGGCGCTTCGCGCATCGTCGGCAGCAGATAATCGACAAAGGTGACAGCGAGCGGCTCGCCGCTTTCGCTATAGGCGAATTCCTCGTAGAGAGCGCCGCCGAGGCCCTGCACGCAGCCGCCGACCAGTTGGCCTTCGACCATCATCGGATTGACGGCGCGGCCAATGTCGTAGGCGATGAGAAAATTCTCGCACACGGTCTGGCCGGTTTGCCGGTCGACACGCACCTGCGCGAAATGGATGCCGTACGGGAAGACGGTGTGATCGGTGTTGAACCAGGCTTCGACGGCGAGATGCGGATCGCGGCCGTTGAGCAGCTTGGCGCCCGGCGCCAGCTTCTTGGCGAGATCGCCGAGCGACAGCGATGGTCCGCCGGGCGGCGCGCCCTTCTTGACGATCACGCCATCGACGATATCGAGATCGCCGACCGGCAATTGCAGCAGTTCCGCCCCGAATTCGAGCGCCTTGGCGCGCAGCTTCAGCGCCGTCTCGTTGACGGCGCCGCCGGTCAGCACCGTCGCGCGCGCCGCATGGGCGCCGATGCCCTGAGCGATACGGTCGGTCTGGCCGTGCACCACGGTGATCTTCTGATAATCGACGCCGAGCGCCTCAGCGGCGATCTGCGCCATGCTGGTCTCGAAGCCCTGGCCAAGCGAGGCGCCGCCGGTGATCAGCTCGACGTCGCCATTGACGTCGACCGACATCTTGGCGCCGTCGGACGGACCGCGGCCACTTTCTTCGACGAAGAAGGCGATGCCGATGCCGACCGCCTCGCCCTTGGCGCGGCGCGCGGCGCATTCCGCCTCACGCTCTTTCCAGCGAAACGCTTTAAGGCCCTTGTCGAGCAACAATTCGTAATCGCCCGAGTCGTAGAGCAATTCCTCGACGCCCTGCTCCTCGAACTCGATGAGGTAAGGCATCTGCGCCTTGGTGATGAGATTGCGGCGGCGCAATTCGATGCGGTCGAGCCCCATCTTGTCGGCCAGCGCGTCCATCAGGCGCTCGCGCACGAAAGTGCTTTCATAGCGGCCCGGCGCGCGATAGGTCGCGCATGGCGTCTTGTTGGTCAGGCGGTAATGGGCGATGCCGCGATAGGCGGGAATGTCGTAGCCGCCAGTCATCATGCAGAGCGTGCGGTTGGCGACATTGGCGCCGTGGGTGCGCACATAAGCGCCCTGATCGTGGAAAATCTCGTCGTCGATACCGAGCACGCGGCCGTTCTCGTCGGCGGCGATACGGCATTTGTGGCGCTGCTCGCGGCCTTGGTTGGCGCACATCAGATGCTCGCGGCGGTCTTCGATCCATTTGATCGGGCGGCCGAGGCGCATGGCGGCGACCAGCACCAGCACGTCTTCCGGATAAAGCTCGCCGCGAATGCCGAAGCCGCCGCCGACATGGCTTTCATGCACATGCAGGCCTTTGGGCGCGCGGCCAAGCATCTTGACCAGCGTCTCGCGGTTGCGATGCGGCACCTTGGCGGCGCCGTGCAATTCGAGGATGTCTTTTGTCGCGTCGTAATAGCCGAGCGCACCGCGCGTCTCCATCGGCACGCCGGAATGGCGACCGGTGAAGAGATCGAGCTCGACGATGGTGTGGGCTTTCTTGAAGGCCGCCTCGATGTCGCCGAAGCTGTGCTTGAGCAGCGCCCCTTCGGTGCTGCGGCCCGGCTCGAACTCGCCGGGCGTCGCCCAGCTGTCGATGACGACGGGCAATTCCTCCATCTCGACTTCGACGAGATCGGCAGCGTCTTCCGCCACATAGGGGTCTTCCGCGAAGACGGCGGCGATCGGATCGCCGACATAGCGCGCGCGGCCTTTGGCCAACACCGGCTGGCGGTAGGGCTTGAGAATTTCAGCGCCACGGTCGGCGCGGAAATCGACGGGGCCCAATTCTTTGATGTCCTCATGAGTCCAAATGGCGACGACGCCAGGGACCTTCAGCGCTTCGGCGACATTGACCGACTTGATCGTGCCGTTGGCCATCGATGAGCGCACCATGCGCATATGCAGCTGGCGCGGGAAATTGATGTCGCCGGCGTAGCGGCCGCGCCCGCTCACGAGCGGCGGATCTTCAAGACGCGTGGCGCGCTTGCCGAGGATCGTGCGTTGTTCGGTGGTCGGCGGAACCGGGTAAGTCTTCGCCCCGGCAAAGTGATCCGTCACTTGCCTGCGCCCCGCATCTCAATGGCGGCCTGACGGACGGCTTTGATGATGTTCTGATAGCCGGTGCAGCGACACAGGTTCGACGACAGCGCGTCGAGCAGATCAGCGTCGGCGATGTCGGGCTCCTTCTCCAGCACGCTGGTCGCCAGCATGAGGAAGCCCGGCGTGCAGAAGCCGCATTGCAGACCGTGGTTATCGATAAAGGCCTGCTGAATCGGATGCAACTGGTTGCCTTTGGCGAGGCCTTCGACGGTGCGCAGCTTGCGGCCGTCGGCCTGTACGGCGAACATCAGGCAAGAGCGTACCGGTTCGCCGTCAAGAATGATGGTGCAGGAACCGCACACGCCATGCTCGCAGCCGATATGGGTGCCGGTCTTGCCGCAATCGTCGCGGATCGTATCGGCCAGGGTGCGACGCGGCTCGACGCTGACGCGATGATCCTCGCCGTTGATGTTCAGGGTGATGGCGACTGTATCGGTCATGCGGCGGCTCTCTCCAGCGCGCGGGAAACGACGGTGGCCGCAAGATCGCGGCGGTAGCTTGCGGGCGTCTGCGTATCTTCGATGGGATCAACGACAGCAGCGGTCGCCTTGCCGGCAGCCTCGAACGCGACCTTGCCCGGCGCTTGACCGTTGAGCGCCGCTTCGGCTTCAGGAACCCGGCGCGGCGAGCCTTCGATGCCGCCGATGCCGACATGGGCGTCAGCGATCTTACCATTCTCAACACGGTAAGTGACGAGCGCCATGCCGATGGCGAAATCGCCGGCGCGGCGGTTGAACTCGTAGAAGCCATGCTTCGTGCCGTTCGCCAGCAGCGGCAGCCGCACTTCGGCGAGCAGTTCATCGGGCTCCAGCGCGGTCGACATGATGCCCTGGAAGTAATCGGCTGCCGGGATGCGACGTGCGCCCTTGGCGGTCTTGGCAACCATCTCGGCGCCCAGCGTGATCGCCGTCAGGCACCATTCGGACGCCGGATCCGCATGGGCTAGGCTGCCGCACATGGTGCCGCGCGTGCGGATCGGATAATGGGCGATGTTGTGGACGACATCGGCGAGCAAGGCGCCGAGCACGCCGAACGCCGGATCGGCCTTGTGAAAGGCCGCATGGCGCACCGTGGCGCCGACCGACAGGACATTGCCGTCGATGGCGAGCCTGTCGAGACCGGCAACGCCGTTGATATCGACCAGATGGGTGGGACGGGCGAGGCGGAAGGCCATCGCCGGGACCAGGCTCTGGCCGCCGGCGAGGATGCGGCCGTCTTGCGGCGCCACCTCGGCGAGCAACGTCAGCGCAGCTTCGAGCGTGCGCGGCGCGTGATAAAGGAATGCGGCGGGCTTCATGGTCTCCGACTATGTCCGCACGAACTGTGCACTTTTTAAGAAATAATCTCTTTTTTGATACAGCGCAGATTAAGCGCGGCACTCTACCCCGTCAATCTCGATCAGGGATCATAAACGCAAGGATCGCGCGACGAAATGCGCGAAACCACCTGGGCCCGCGCGGCGAAACAGCCGCCCTTAGCCTAGAGCCACTTGCGATGCTTGAAATAGAGGTACGGCGCGATGGCCGAGCAAAGCATCAGAAAGACGGCGAAGGGGTAGCCCCAGGGCCAGTCCAGCTCGGGCATGAAATGGAAGTTCATGCCGTAGATGCTGGCGATCAAGGTCGGCGGCAGGAACGCCACCGACGCGACCGAGAAGATTTTGATGATATTCGTCTGCTCGATGTTGACCATGCCGAGCGTGGCATCGAGCATGAAGTTGACCTTGCCGGACAGGAAGGTCGCGTGATCGCTGAGCGAATGGACGTCGGCGATCAACGTCGGCAGCTTCGAATCGATGTCCTTGCGGGCCGGAATGTCGGTCAGCGAGCCAATGAAGGTCACGAGGCGATTGATACTGACCAGGCTTTCACGGCATTTCGAAGCGAGATCGCCGTTGCGACCGATCCGGTGCAACATATCTCTGAAAAATTCGCCGCTACGCGCCGCCGGCTCATGATCGAACACATCGCGCGAGATCGCGTCGATATCGATTCCGACGCGTTCCAAGAGGTCGGCGATGCGGTCAGTGACGGCATCCAACAGGCCCATCAGCACCGCCTCGCCCGAAGCGCGTAGCATCGACTGGCGCAGGCAGCGCGCGGCGAAGGTGCGGAACGGCGCCGGCTCGCCATAGCGCAAGCTGACGAGGATCTCTCCGACGAGGATAAAGGTGACCACCGTGGCTTCCGGCTGCGCCGTGTCCGACTTGGCCAGTACGGTCGCGGTCATGTAGGTGCCGGCGCCCTCTTGATAGAGGCGGCTCGACACTTCGATCTCGCGCATTTCTTCGTGGGTCGGCATTTCGACGCCGAGGGCGCGCTCCAAAGCACGCTCCTCCTCGCCCGTCGGGTTCAGAAGGTCGATCCAGACGCTGTCGTCGGGAAGGGCGCCGCCGGCCAGCAGGTCGGACGTGCTCACCGCACCGGCGGAACGGGTGAAGATGCTGATCATGCCGCCGAACCTCTACGCTGCGCTGACCCGCGCCAGGCGGTCCAGCGCGGCGGGAAATGCTGCTGGCCGGTATAATCCTCTAATCGAACAAAGAAAAGACATCCCCGGGGGCATTCGCTTTTTTTCGCGGCAGTTTCCGCACCGACTACGGCACAAACTTGATGAGTTAGCGAACATTTCTCGGCGAGCCGATGGCATGGGTCTTGCTACGTTGCGGGACAACGGATTTCCCGGAGGAACAGCATGACCACCATCGGACGCCTCGCTCTTGCCGCCTCGGCGCTGATCGCCGGCACCCATATGGCACAGGCGCAAAGCGCCGAAGCTTTTTATAAGGGCAAGACGGTCAACCTGACGATTGGATATCCGGCGGGTACCGCTTACGACGTCTATTCGCGCCTGCTCGCGCGCCATATCGGCGAGCATATTCCCGGCAAGCCGAGCCTCGTCGCACAGAACATGCCGGGCGCCGCCAGCCTGAAGGCGGCCAATTTCATCTATAACGTTGCGCCGAAAGACGGCACCGCCTTCGCCGGCATCGGCCGCGCCGTGCCGATGGTGCCGCTCTACGGCGGCGAAGGCACGCAGTTCGATCCGCTGAAGTTCGTCTACCTCGGCAGCATGAACAAGGACGTGAGCCTCACCGTCTCTTGGTACACCAGCGGCGTGAACAATATCCAAGACGCGATGGATAAAGAGCTGATCGTCGGCGGCAGCGCCATGGGGCTCGACGACTCCACCGTCATGCCCTACGTCGCCAACAAACTGATCGGCACCAAGTTCAAGATCGTCACCGGCTATCAGGGCGGCAACGAAAGCCTGATCGCGATGGAGCGCGGCGAAGTGAACGGCCGGTCCGGCTGGTCCTATGCCTCGATGATGGCGACGCGTCCCGATTGGTGGCGCGACAAGAAGATCATCCCGATCGTGCAGATGGGCCTGCAGAAGCACCCGGACATGCCTGACGTGCCGCTGATCATGGACTATGCCAAGAACGACGAGGACAAGAAGGCTCTCGAATTGATCCTCGCCAGCCAATATCTCGGCCGGCCCTTCATCGCCCCGCCGGGCATGCCGGCGGATCGCGCCAAGGCGCTCCAAGACGCATTCGCCAAAACCATGAATGATCCGGCCTTCGTCGCCGATGCCAACAAGGCCGGCGTCGAAGTGTCGCTCGTTGATGGCGACGAGACTCTGGCGCTGATGAAGAAGCTTTACGGCGCGCCGCAGAGCGTCATTGCCCGCGCCACCGAAGCGACGCCGCCGGTTGGTAATAAGCTAGCGACAACCGTCGTGGCGTCCGGGCCCCAATCTGAGGCGACGACACCCAACCGCAGGCCTTCGGGCCTGCGGTTTTTTCATGCGGCGACGATTTCCCGAACTGATAAACTATGTTTGCTGACTCATTGATATGACGATTCTGGAGCCTGACGTGAAGCAGTTCGACCGCCCCCCGGTGAGCCCGGCCGGGACCAAGATCGCCTGGAAAAGCGACATCGCCGCCGAAATGCTGCGCCGCCTCGAGATTCCCTATATCGCGCTCAACCCGGGCGCTAGCTATCGCGGCTTCCACGACAGCCTAGTCAACTACCTCGGCAATGACTCGCCGCAGATGTTGCTCTGCCTGCATGAAGACCATGTCATCGCCATCGCCCATGGTTACGCCAAGGCGACCGACAAGCCGATGGCCTGCGCGCTACACAGCAACGTCGGCCTGATGCACGGTCTGATGGGCATCTTCAACGCCTGGTGCGACCGCGCGCCTATGTTGATTGTCGGCGCCACCGGGCCAATCGCGCCGGAAAAGCGCCGCCCCTGGATCGACTGGATTCATACAGCCAAAGACCAAGGCGCGCTGCTACGCAACTATGTCAAATGGGACGACGAGCCGCGCTCCGCCCCCGGTATCGTCGAGGCCTTCCTGCGCGGATTTCAGATGACGAGCTCGGCGCCGAAAGCCCCGGTCTATATCTGTCTCGACGCCGGCCTGCAGGAAGAAGAAGCCGCCGACAACGTGATCATTCCCGATGTCGCGCGCTTTAAACCGCCGGCCGAGCCCTCTGCCTCGCCGCATGACGTCGCCGCAGTCGCCAAGCTGCTCGCCGCCGCTCAAAACCCGGTGCTGCTGATCGGTCGCGGCTCACGCGCGCAAGACGATTGGGACCGTCGTGTCGCGCTCGCCGAACTGCTCGGCGCGCCGGTGATCACAAGTTTGCGCGAACGCGCCGCCTTCCCGACCGAGCATCCGCTGCATGTCGGCCCGCCGAGTGGCTGGCTGCGCGGTGCGCCCAAGGAGGCCATCGCCAAGGCCGACCTGATCGTCAGCCTCGACTGGATCGACCTCGGCGGCTATCTGCAGCAGTTGCAGAAGGACACGGCCTCGATCAAAGCGAAGATCATCCATGTCTCGCTCGAGAGCATCCTGCACAATGGCTGGAACATGGACTACTTCGCCCTGCCGCCGGCCGACATGGCGATCATGGCGGGACCAGACGCCTTCGTCGGTCAGCTGTTGGAGGCCGTGAAAGGCGAACTCGGCGGCAAGTCCCGGTGGGACGGCCAACGCATCGCGCCGCTGCCGGCCGCCGCCGGTTACAGCGCCAAGGCCGAGGAAGTGCTGACGCCGCATGACATCGAAGTGGCGCTCACTGAACTGCGCGCGGCGAGCGACAAAAACTTCACCCTCGCCCACACCACCATCGGCTGGGCCAGCACCAACTATCACTTCAAGGATCCGCTCGATTATCTCGGCCATGACGGCGGCGCCGGCCTGGCCGCCGGACCCGGCCACACGATCGGCGCGGCGCTCGCGCTCAAGGACTCGGGACGCATCACCGTCGCGATTCTCGGCGATGGTGATTTCCTGCAAGGAGCGACGGCGCTGTGGACCGCCGCGCATTACCAGATCCCGGCGCTGTTCATCGTCTCGAACAACCGCTCGAACTTCAACGACGAGATCCATCAAGAGGCTGTCGCCAAGGTGCGCGCCCGCCCGGTCGAGAATCGCTGGGTCGGCCAGCGCATCGACGAGCCGGCCCCCGATCTCGCCGGCATGGCGCGCTCGCAAGGCGTCGCGGCGGAAGGCCCGGTGACGACCAAAACCGAGTTGCTTGCGGCGATGAAGCGCGGGATCGAGGTCGTGGCGTCAGGACGCCCCTACTTCATCGACACTCATGTGGCGCCAGGCTACGCCAACATCATCGTCTCGCGGCACGATTAACGGATGATGACTCCGGGCGCGATCTCGTCGAGCTCGGGGACCAACGGTAGATCGGTGTCGCCGACATCGAGGCCGGCTTGCGTCATCAGAGTTGTGAGCTGACCGCGATGGTGTGTCTGGTGGTTGAACATATGCAGCACCAGCATCCAGGCCGGATAGCGCCGCGCGTCACCGTTTGAACTGCGATAGTCGAACGGCGCGTCGAGCCAGGCTTGCGACAGCCCTTCAGTCCAAGCCTTCATCTCGGCGTCGAGCGCGAACCGCGCATCGCGCATATCCTCGAAGCGCTCATGGAGCGTGATCCTGCGGTCCTCGGCGCGCGAGCGGCCGTCCTTGAAACGCCCGAACCAGTTAAGATCACCGTAGAGCAGATGGTTGAGCGTGCCGTGGATTGAACGGAAGAAGGCGCCGCGATCGGCGTTGCGTTCGGCATCGCTGAGCTCGGCGCAGCGCGCATAGACTCGCCGGTTCATCCAGCGCTGGTAGGCGGCGAAGGCCCGCACGCCCTGCGGCGTCAGCCCGCCTTTTTGCATATCCATGGCCCGGCCCGATTTTTGCTTCGTTCAATCCTTGAAGACGCGAAGCTTATGAACGAAGCCCGTTTTGCGCCACGAACTTCTGAGGCTAGCGGCGAGAATTTAAACATTGGGACTCGCGCCCATATTTGATTAAGCTACTTAACAATTCCTGTGGGGGGATGACATGCGACAGCCGACCATCGTGCTCAAAGCCGCTTTCTGCGCCGCGGCGCTCGCCCTGACTCTGGTACAGCCGAAAGCGGCGGCGGCCCAGGAAGACAGCTTCTACAAGGGCAAGACGATCAATCTGCTGTCGCACTCCGCCGTCGGCGGCTCGGCCGGCTTCTACGTGCGCCTGATCGCGCGCTACATGCCGGAGCATATCGCCGGCAAGCCCAACATGATCGCCCAAGAAATGCCCGGCGGCGGCGGCAAGCGGCTCTCGAACTTCCTTTACAACGTCGCGCCCAAGGACGGCACCACCCTCGGCGCCCTCAACCAGACGCTCGGCCTCGACCAGATCCTCAGCGACGGTGCCGAATACGACACCAGCAAGTTCAACTGGATCGGCCGCCTCGCCGCCACCACCGGCCTGGTGATGATTTATCACACGGCCCCGGCGACCACGATCGAGGAGATGAAGACCAAGGAGATCATCTTCGCCGGCTCGGGCAAGGCCTCGCAGGCCTACATGATCCCGACGATGATGCGCAACCTACTCGGACTCAAAACCAAGGTCGTCATCGGCTACAACGGCTCGGGCGCGATTTATCTCGCCATGGAGCGCGGCGAGGTGCACGCCCGCACCGGCGCGGTCGAGACAATTCTCGCCAGCCACCCCGACTGGCTCGAGAAGGGCATCATCAAGACGCCGGCTGAGCTGACGCTGGAAGACACGCCGAGCATTCCCGGCGTCATCTCTCTGCGCAGCCTGGCCAAGACCGACGCCGACCGCGAGATTCTCGACCTCATCGCCTCTTACACCGCCATCGGTATCGGCTACGCCGCGCCGCCGGGCCTGCCACCGGCGCGCGTCGCCACGCTGCGCCGCGCCTTCGATGCGACGATGAAGGACGAGCGGCTGCTCGCCGACATCGAAAAGAGCAAGATGGAACTGAGCACGGCGACCGGCGAGCATCTGCAGGACGTGACCAAGATGTTCGCCAACGTCTCGCCCGAGCTGCTCGACCGCACGAAGAAAGCCCTCGAGTGGTAACCCCTACTCTGATCGACGTGACTGGAGACTGCGATGAACGTTGATGCGATCCGCAAACCGAAGATCGTCGGCGGCAAGGCCGCCTGGCGCGGTCCCGACATCGCCAAGAGCGACGATTGGGTCTATCACATCACGCCGGGCGAACGCGCCGAGCTGCTCGACGCCCTCGCCCATTTTCTCAAAAGCGGCGTCGACGATTTGCACGCGACCCAGGCCGATTTTCCGCTGCCCAACTTCGGACCGAAGCTGCAGAAGCTCGAACGCGACGCCGACGGTGGACGCGGCATCCTGCTCATGCGCGGCCTGCCGCTCGCCGAGCTGAGCGAGCCGCACATTCATCGTCTCTATTGGGGCATCAGCCTCTATCTCGGCGTCGTCATGCCGCAATCGGGCAAGGCCGAGCTGATCGGCGACATCCGCAATCGCGGCCTGCCCGGCGAGCAGCGCGGCTATACCGGCGGTCATGCCCAGAAATACCACACCGACGCCTGCGACATCGTGCTGCTGATGTGCCGCATGCGCGCCAAGGAAGGCGGCGTCAGCCGCCTCGCCAGTACGGTGGCGATCCACGATCACATGGTGGAGACGCGGCCCGATCTCGCCGAAGCGCTCTATACGCCGACGGCGACCGCCTGGGTGTCGCCCGATCCGGTCAGCGGCAAGACCTGGTTCACCGTGCCGTTCTTCGGTTTCCGCCAAGCGGGTGACAAGGAGCATTTTGCCTGCCGCTTTAGCTACAACCGCACCATGAAGGCCAATACCTTCCCCGATACGCCCAAGCTCACCGACAAGCAGATCGAAGCCATCGACTACGCCTTCGAAACCGGCAACCGCCCCGAATTCTATCTCGACATGACATTCGAGCCGGGCGATCTGCAGTTCGTCGTCAACCACCAGATCGTCCACGGCCGCACCGAGATCCACGATTGGCCGGAGCTCGAGCGCAAGCGCCACGTCATTCGAATGTGGCTGGCAACGCCGACCGGGCGGCCGCTGCCTTACAGCTGGGAAGAGGCTTATACGTCGGTCGAGCCGGCCAGCGTGCGCGGCGGCGTGCCCTGGTGGTGGTTCACTGAGCGTTTCGGCGATTACCGCGCCCGCACGGCCAAGGCGCTTGGGATGAAGAGCTAGGCGCTACTCTCCGACCAGCCAGTCCACCCGCCAGCGCAGCGGCGCGGTCGAGACCGGATCGGCGCGCAGCACGCGGGCCAGGAACGGTAACAGCTCGCGCAATTCCTCATCGAGCTTCCATGGCGGATTGACCAGCACGAGGCCGCAGCCGTTGAAGCGCTCGGGGTCTTCGCCCTGATGGATCATCAATTCGGCGACGAGGATCTTGCGGGTGCCGGACGCGGCGAGATCGGCATGGAACGCATCGACCGGCCGCCGCCCCTTAACCGGATACCACAAGGCATAGACGCCGGTGGCGAAACGCCGATAGGCGGCGATCAGCCCCTTGGCCATCGCCGCGAACTCGTCGCGTTTCTCGAACGGCGGATCGACGACGATGAAGCCGCGCCGCTCGGCCGGCGGCAGCATCGCCTTCACGGCGAGGTAGCCGTCCATCGCTTGCGTCTTCACCTGGCGGTCGCGGAAGAACTCGGCCTCCAGGGTTTCGGCGTCCGCCGGATGCAGCTCGCAAGCCGCCAGCCGGTCACCGGGACGCATCATGGTCCGCAGGAAGCGCGGCGACCCCGGATACCAGCGCAGACGATCTGCGAGCGGGCCATCTCCGGGATTCAGCAGCTCGATGGCGCGGACATAGTCGGCGAGCATCGCCGGCAGCTCGGGTTCGGCGAGCAGACGCCGGATGCCGCCGTCCGCCTCGCCGGTCTTCTGCGCTTCCTCGCCCGCAAGATCGTAGCGGCCGATGCCGGCGTGGCTGTCGAGCAGGAACAGCGGCCCGTCCTTGGCCTGCAAATGGGCGACGACGCGGCACAGCACGATGTGCTTGAGGACGTCGGCGAAATTGCCGGCGTGATAGGCATGGCGATAATTCATGGCATCGCAACTTAATCCAAAACCTGAGCGAAGGCTTGTGCGGCTTCACGCTTTCCCATAGAAGGGAAAGATAAGCTGTTGAAACCATAGGCGCCGAACCGCGATAGGGATGGAGCGCCGGTAGCCTGGACTCCGCCGCATGATCCGTTGGTTCTTCGCCGTCCTCGCGTTCCTCGTGACGGGCGTTGTCTCTTATAGCGGTTGGTGGCTGCATGGGCACCCCCGTCCGATCGCCGACGTCGATCATCCCAAGCTCGGCTGCGTCTCCTACGCGCCCTACCGCGAGGGCCAGTCGCCCTTCACCCGCGGCCTCGTCATCTCGCCGCAGCAGATCGACGAGGATATGCGCCTGCTCGCCGGCCGCTTCGAATGCGTGCGGACCTATTCGGTCGGCCAAGGGCTCGACCAGGTGCCGCGCATCGCCAAGCAATATGGCATTGAGGTGCTGCTCGGCGTCTGGATCGGTCGCCCCGGCACTGACAACCCGCAAGCCAACGAAAAAGAGATCGCCATGGCGATCCAGCTGGCCAACGACCCGGCGCTCAACGGCACGATCCGCGCCATCGTCGTCGGCAACGAGGTGCTGCTGCGCCGCGAGTTCACCGACAGCCAGATGGCCGCCTGGATCGGCAAGGTGCGCGGCCATGTGCCGGTGCCGGTGACCTATGCCGACGTGTGGGAATTCTGGATTCAGTACCCGAAGATGGCCGAGGCGGTGGACTACATCACCGTCCATATCCTGCCCTTCTGGGAAGACGAGCCGGTCGGCGTCGACGGCGCCATCAAGCATCTGCGCGACGTGCTGGGCAAGATGCGCGCCGCCTTCCCCGGCAAGACGTTGTTCATCGGCGAAACCGGCTGGCCGAGCGCCGGGCGCATGCGCCAGGGCGCGGCCCCCGGCCCGTTCAACCAGGCGCGCTATATCCGCGAATTCGTGCTGGCGGTCGAAAGCGAGAAGGTCGGCTACAATGTGATCGAGGCCTTCGACCAGCCGTGGAAGCGCGTGCAGGAAGGCACCGTCGGCGGCAACTGGGGCATTTTCGACGTCCAGCGCCAGCAGAAATTCCCCTTCTCCGGCCCAATGAGCGAGAACCCGGACTGGCAGACCGAAGCGGCCGTCGCCCTGGCGCTCGCTGGTACCATTCTGCTCGGCCTCTTGCTGCGCAGCTACGGCTTCGGCCTGGTCGGCTGGCTCGTCGCCGCCGTCGCGGCGCAAGCTTCGGGCGCCGCCTTGGTGAGGGGCTGGGTCTTCGTGCGGGAGATCAGCTACACCGGCTCGGCCTGGGCCGCCTGGAGCTTCTCGCTGCTCCTGGCCGCCGCTGCCGCCGGCTTGCTCTCGGCCGCCATCGCCGATGCCGCCACCGGCCGCCCTGCCGGACGTATCCGCCCGGCCCACGCCTTCGAGGCGATCGCCTGGCTGCGCCGGCCGCGATTCGCCGCCCTGTCGGATCGCGCCCTCGCGCTCGGCTTGCTCCAGTTCTTCACCGTGTTCGGCGCCGCCTGCCTGTCGATGCAGCTGATGTTCGATCCGCGCTATCGCGATTTCGCCGTGCCGCTCTATCTCATCCCGGCGGTTGGCTTCGTCTGGCTCAACTGGCTGCAGCGCCGCGCCGAAGGCGGCGGCGCCATGGACTTGGCGACCGCCGCCGAGCGCCCCGAAGAACGCTGGCTGGCGGTTCTCGGGTTCGCGTCGGTGATCGTCATGGCCGTGAAGGAAGGACCGTTCAACGTCGAGTCGCTCGGCTGGACGCTGGTCGCCCTGCTCGCCTTACTGCCCTGGCTGCGTTTGGCCTGGGCGGTCTATCAAGAGCAGCGCAAAGCGGCGAAGGCTTAAGCGCCGCGCTCGTCGCGCAGCAAGCGCAGGATGCCGATGAGAACGCCCGGCACGGCGATGTCGGCGCTGTAGAGCACGATGGCCGGCGCCCCGAGCAACAGGGCAAGCGCGGCGATGAAGCGGCTGCCGCGCTGACGGTAGAGCAAAAAGGCCAACACGGCCGCGGCCAGACTCGCCGCGCCAATAGCGTCGCTATAGAACAGCGTGATGATGGCTTGGCGGATGGCGCACCAGAACGGCGGCGCATCGGCTTCGCAGAGCAAGGCGACCGGACGCAATTCGATCACCAGATAGCGGAATGCGATGGCGAGGGCACAGAGCCCCACCGCCCAGTAGAACAGCTTCCACGTCGCTCGCCGTACCGTCGTTACGTCCTGCACACCAACA
Organism: Rhodospirillaceae bacterium; assembly: GCA_947474495.1. Lineage (GTDB taxonomy): Bacteria > Pseudomonadota > Alphaproteobacteria > SMXQ01 > SMXQ01 > CAMAVH01. The sequence continues at coordinate 13,373 of CANJIM010000036.1, read as the reverse complement.
CTCATCCTGCATCCCCCGTTTCCTGCGCGCCACTGGCGTAGGCCGTTTCGATCACGTTGCATAGCATCCGCTCCACCGGCGAGCAAAGCGCGATTTGCGCAGGTTTTCTCAATCGTTCCGTCATCGGTACCGCGCAGTAACGATGGCGACTGCCGTCACCGCGTCATCACGCGCGCGTGCGTCTGGCGTGACCGTCCAGTCGCGCCCAGTTGACGCGAGGTGATTTCAAGAAGTGACTGCGGGGACCTATCTTCCTTTCACACGACGCCGCCACCCCGAATGGTTCGGACACGACGCCGCGCTCCAAACAGTCAGTTGAAAGGACATCACCATGCGTCACATCGTCACCAGCACCCTCGCCGCCCTCGCCCTGAGCGTGAGCATTGTCGGCGCCGCCTCTGCGTCCCCGAACACCGACGGCGGCAATGCCCGCGCGACCAAGGTCCTCGTCGATACCAGCCAGAGCAATCTGGTGGTCGGCGTCGAAGGCCCCCGCAACGACGGCGAGCAGTCGCCGCTCGGCCTTATCGTGACGAACAACGTCGTCCACCAGGCGGCGGCGACGTCCGAATTGCCGAGCCCCAACGCAGAATAAGTTGCGCGCAGCGCAAACGATGCGGCCCGCTTCGATGATCGAAGCGGGCCGTTGTCGTCGTTTGCAGGATATCGCTGGCTAGACCAGGTAAAAGCCGCCGATGATGGCGTCGTGATAAAGCTGCGCCGCCGCCGGGGCGATGCCATAAGGCAGGTCCTTCTCCGGCTTGGTGTAGGTGTGCACGCCGGCGCCGAAGCGCGTGACGGCGGTTTTCGGCGCCGGGCTCATGGCAGCGAACATCGGCAGGATCACTTCCTTATAGACTTCCGGATTGTGGTCGCGGCTGTCCTTGGCGAGACCGAACAGGTACGGCGGCACCGGCTTAACACCGGGGCCCTTCAGCTCGCGCGTAAAGCCGAGGTAATGAGCGACCAATTCTTCCGTCTGATCCGGGCCATAGTTCAACCGTTTGGCCGACACGCGAGCGGCCTGCTCGAGGGCGCCGACGATATTATGCGTGACCATATACTCCGCCTTGAAGGCCGGGCGCTTGCGCGACACTTCCCAAGCGTCGAAGATTTCTTCCATCAACCATGGCAGACGCATCAGGGCCTGCGGACCTTCCTGCCCAAGAGCCTCGGGACCGCGATAGCGCGCGAGATCCCGCCAAGTGCGTATGTAAAGATCGTTGAACGGATCTTTCCAAGACTCGCCGGTCATGGCGACGCGCTCGAAGCCGTCGATCTTGCCGACATGGCCGCCCCAAATATGCTTGCGCTCATTGATGTAGCCGAAGGTCGAATTTTCGATGGCGAGCACGCCGGCGATGTTCGCCACGCGCTGAGTCAGCATCGAAACATAGGGGCCGCCGGTCGAATGGCCGTGCACATAGATCGAGAACTCGCCCTCCGGCATATGACGGCGGCACGCCGTCTTCATGCCCTCTTCGAAGGCGATCGGCCAGGCGGCCATGCGGTCGTAGAACCGCGTGCCCGGCTTGGCGCGCGCTGAGGTGCGCGTGCCGTACTTCATCTTCTTGCCTTCGTCCTTGACCAGCTCGTACTGGTCGGGCGTGACATATTCGCCCTTCAGCCAAATCGGCGTGCGGACGGTGCCGTCGTCGTTGATCGTGTCGCCCGGCCAATCACGGCTCGGATCGTCGAGATAGGTGCGCCCCGGATAGGTCATGACGACGACCTTGAAGCCGAATTTCTCGGCGAACAGCAGCGACAGCCGCTGCATCGATTTCGCATCGCCGGCGCCGCCGTGCAACAGGAACACGCCGACCTTCTTGCCGTCGGCGCCGACCGTAATCGGACCTTCCGGCGTGTAGATGTCGACGCCGATGTCCCATTCCATGCCGAGCGCATCGACGCGGAAGATGTCTTCCGTCACTTTGATGGGTAGCGACGGCTTGGCAAGCACTGCTTCGCTCATGGCGATGACCTGCTCGCGCGGAATTTGCGCCGGCGGCATCCATTTGGTGCTGAGGTTGGTGGCCATAGGGTTCTCCAGTTCGTTAATGCAGCGCCACGCCGCCCGATACGTCGAGGCAGCTGCCGGTGATGTGAATAGCTTTCTCCGACAAAAGAAAGGCAACGGCCTCTCCGATATGCTCCGGCGTCGTCGCTGTGCCGAGCGGCGAGCGCGTCGGCTTGACGTGATCGCCGACCTTCCAGCGCGCCGCGACGTCGCCCGGCGCCACCGTGTTGACGCGGATGCCGAGGGGCCCAACTTCTTGCGCCAGAGACTGGCTGAACACGATGGTCGCCGCCTTGCAGCCCGAATAGACGGCGGCGCGCGGACCGCCCTGAAGGCCGCGGCGTGCCGTGATGCTGACGATGCCGCCCTTCTTCGCCGCGACCATGTGTTTGAGCACGGCATTAGTGACGTTGAGCAGGCCGATCAGATTGATCGACACCATCCTGTTCCACCATTCCGGCGGCGCGTCGGCGAAATCATGCTGCGGGATGCCGATGCCGCGTCCGCCGCCGGCGAGGTTGATCAGCGCGTCGATGCCGCCATAGGTGGCTGCTGTCTCGTCGACCACGCGGGTCACTTCCGCCATATCGGTGACGTCGAGCTTGGCGACGGTGAGCTTCGGGGAATTGCCCGCCTTGCCGGCGAATTTGTCCGCCACCATCTGCGCCATGTCAGTGTTGATATCGGTAATCACGACATCCCAGCCGTCGCGCGCCAGCACACCGGCGATTCCTTCGCCGATCAGGCTAGCGCCGCCGGTGATCAGGGCGACGGGCATTAATCCAACGGCCGGTAGGGTTCGGCCTTCTTGCTCGTCTTGAGCAAATAGTCGGCCATCTCGCTGCGCGTCGGCTGCCAGATCTCATCGCCGAACTGGTGGATGTAGTGCATCATCTTTTCATAGGCCATGGCGAAATGCGGCCGGCCGCTGAGCTCGGCGTGAACGATGACGTCGACCAGGCCCGGACGGCCGCGCAGGCCTTCCTGGCGGATGTAGTCGAACGATTCCTTGAAGCTGTTGAAGTAGTTTTCCGCCGTGCCGGCGCCGCCGGACCAAGCGCGCCAGTCGTTGGCGTAGTTCAGCTTGGGAATGCAGACGATCTTCTTGCCCTTGACGCTGGCGACATAGGGCACGTCATCGTCAAACACGTCGCCGAACCATTTGAAACCTTCTTCGGCGAGGATGCCGAGCGTTTCGGGCGTGTGCAGGTTGCCGGGACCGGCCCAGCCGATCGGACGCTTGCCGGTGCAGTCCTTGATCACCTTGACGCATTCGCGGATCTCGGCGCGCTGCTCGTCCGGCGTCAGATCGGTGATGTGATGATCGTTGGTCATGCCGTGGCAGCAGATCTCATGGCCGTCCTCGAACATCGCCTTGATGCTCTCGGGCCATTTCTCGACCGTCAGGCCATTGGGGCCGATGATCGCCTTGATCTTGTTGCGCTGAAAAATCTCGCGCAGGCGCCAGATGCCGACGGCGCCGCCGTAATTGGCATGCGACAAGGATGCCAAATTGACAGGAATCTTGCTGGTCTTCTTGAAGCGGCCGCTGTTGCGGAAGGCTTCGTAGGCGACGCGGAACGTCACGCAGACGAGTTCGCCGCCCGGCCATTGCAAAGTTGCTTTCGGCCATTGGACTCCGCGATGCATGAATATTCTCCCTTTGGTCGCTCTGGATCGGACAGACGCAGCAACGAAACCGCCTGATTTCTTCGGCCAGACAGGTTTTGCCACGAAGTCTGGCGGTTTTCATTCGTCGCACTACCAGCTATCATCCTGGAAGTGCCGGGCTTTTCAACTGGAATCGAGACGATTCGGGAAACCTAGAGAGACACTCAGGAGTATTTCATGCTTCGCATCGTTCTTTTCGCAGTTGCCACGATTGCCGCCGCAGCAGTTTCGCTCTCCGAAGCGAACGCGCAAGCGGCACGTCAACCCACCGCCGTCGAAAAGCTCTATGCCGAATTAAACGCCCTGCCCGCCGCCGAGCGACAGAAACGCATCGAGGATGGCGCGAAGAAGGAAGGCAAGCTCAACTTCATTCACACTTGGCGCGGCTCGCTGGCACGTAATCATCTACGTCTGTTCGAAAAGCGTTATCCGTTCATCGATATCGAAATGGTGGACATCGGCTCGCAGGACGCCGCCGAACGCCTCGTTGCCGAGGAAACCGTTGGCCGCCACCTGACCGACATCGTCAGCCTCGCCGTCGCCGACATGAACGACATTCTCGCCAAGGATTACTCGGCGCACTACGCGACACCGGCGGCCAACCTGATCTATGACCGTTACAAAAGCTTTCTCGACCCGCAGAACCGCTGGCTGCCGTTCTACTGGACCGAGCACGGCATGTCCTACAACCCCAAGATGATCCCCGCCGCCGACGCGCCGAAGGATTGGATGGATCTCTGCAAACCGGTTTTTAAGGGCCAGGTCTCGTTCGATCCGTTCGAAGTGCGCTTCCTCGCCGGCCTGTGGAACGTCATGGGCGAAGAGAAGCTCGGGCAATGGCTGAAGTGCATCGGCGAGAACAAGCCGATCATCCAGCGCGGCCATACCCAGCGCATCAACTTGATGGTCGCCGGCGACCACGCGGCGCAAGGCGACAATTACATGTACCAAGGCATCCAGATGAAGCTCAAGACGCCGTCGATCGCCTTCGAGCCGGTCTGGAGCGCCACCATGCCAGCCACGATCGGCGCCATGATCATCAATGCCAATACGCCGCACCCCTATGCCTCGGCCTTGCTGGTCGACTGGGTGCTGTCCGAGGAAAGCCAGAAATACACCGCTGAGCAGTTCCGCGGCCCGGTCGCCTACAAGCATCCCTACATCCCCGAGGATGCCAAGATCGTCAGCTTCACGACGGTCGATGACGCCACCGCCGACAAGCTGGCGAAGATGTGGGATCGCTATATCACCGGCAACGCGACGGAGCGTGCCGGCACGCCGTAACCGCTGCCCCCGAAATCGCCTACGCACGCCGAATATGAATAGCCGCGAAACCGCGACAAAACGTCCACGCATCACGGCGGCCAGTCTGTTCGGCTTGAATATCGGCTTGATTGTCTTGTTGATCGTTGTGGTTGGCGGCGTCGTTTGGTTCGAACGCGAACAGGCCATTGCTCAGGCCGAGCGCAATGCGCGCAACCTCAATGACGTGCTTGCCGCGCAAACGCGCGAGCAGTTCCAGAGCATCGACAAGTCTTTAACGGCGATCCTGCAGCGCATTCATCCCGACGTGATCACCGACGAAGATCAGTCGGAACGAACTTATGATCTGCTCCGTGACGCTTTGCGCACCGCCCCCAGCAGTGTGCTATTTTACTACTTGGTATCGTCCGACGGTCACATGCTGAACACGTCGCTCGATCCGACGCGCGTGATGCAAGATTTGTCATCACGCCCCGGCTTTCGGCTGCAACGCGACGACCCTTCCGTACAGTTCTTTATTGGCCCAACGCTGCGCGGTTTGCCAAACAGCCTCACCGACCGGCTGATCTTCAGCGTCAACCGTCGCATCACCCGCAGCGATGGCAGCTTCGGCGGCCTTGTCTCCGCGCTCATCGCCGTCGATCTGTTGACCGATCTCTATGACGCATTGAACGTTGGCGAAGATGGCGTCGTCAGCCTCATACATCGCCAAGGTCATATGCTTGCCCGTTCGCCGATCGACGAACGGGTCATCGGCAGCGATTTCAGTGGATCAAATGTTTTTGTAAACGGCGTCAATAAAGCGCCGGTGGGTTTTTCCACCACATATTCCGTCGCCGACGGAAAAGCCCGCATCACGGCCTATCGCGTGGTCGACGATTTTCCACTCGTCGTCACGGTCGGCCTGTTGCGTGATGCCGAACTGGCGTCCTGGCAGCGCTATGCCACTATCAGTGCCGTAGCCACCATCTCCATCGCGGCGCTTCTTCTGCTGATGCTCAGCGTTATGCAAAAGCGTATCCGCCAATCGATACGTGACGAAGGGCGCTTCATCGAAGCCGAGTTGCGCCGCAAACAAGAGCTGGAGACCTACAGCCAACAACTGCAAAAAGCCCAAGAGATGGCCAACATTGGCACTTGGCGCATGAACATCGGCTCCGACGTCATCGAAATATCCCCGATGCTGCAGCGGCTGGCCGGCCGCGACGTCACCGGCAAGGACAGCTACTCACAATCGTCCCTCACGATTCATCCGGACGATCGAGAGCGTTACTTCGCCGCTCGCGACACCGTCATTCAGACAGGGCAGCCTCAACAAGTCGAATACCGTCTTCTCCACCCGGACGGGTCGCTACGCTACCGCTGGAGCGAGATGCAGTGTGAGGTGGACGATAAAGGCGAACCGTGCGCCGTGTTCGCGACGGTGCAAGACATCACCGACCGCAAGACCACAGAAGAGCAATTGCGCCAATCGCAGAAGATGGAGACCATAGGCCATCTGACCGGCGGCGTCGCCCACGACTTCAACAACCTTCTGATGGTCGTCATGGGCAACCTCGACCTATTACTCGACCGTCTGAAGCATGACCCCGATACCGCTGGCATCGTCAATGCCGCCATCTCAGCAGCTGAGCGCGGCGCATCGCTGACTCGCCAATTGCTCGCCTACGCGCGCCGTCAGCCCCTTGCGCCCAGCGACCTCGACGTCAACGCGGCGGTCCAGGGCATTTCCCGTCTCTTGCGGCGGACACTCGGCGAACAGATCGAAATCGAAACGATCCTGGGCGGCGGCGTCTGGCATGCTTTGGCCGACGGCACGCAGGTCGAGAACGCCGTGCTGAATTTGGCGATCAATGCGCGCGATGCCATGCCGACCGGCGGCAAGCTGACGCTGGAAACGTCCAATGCCTCGTTCGATGACAGCTATGCCGGCCTCAACGACGAAGTGCTCCCTGGCCAATATGTCATGATCGCCGTGACCGATACCGGCACCGGCATGCCGGCGGATGTCGCCGCGCGGGCCTTCGAACCGTTCTTCACCACCAAGCCGGTCGGGCGCGGCACCGGCCTCGGCCTCTCCATGGTCTATGGCTTCGCAAAGCAGTCTGGCGGTCATGCGAAGATCTATAGTGAACTTGGCCACGGCACGACGGTGAGGCTCTACCTCCCGCGCGCGCGCAACACATCGACCGCCGAGAGTGCCGATACCGCACCGGCGACATCTGCCGTCGCCAATGAAACTATTCTCGTCGTCGAGGACGATGAATTGGTCCGCTCCACGGTCGAGCGGATGCTCAAAGAATCGGGCTACAAGATATATCTGGCGCCGACCGCTGAGGATGCCTTGCCGATCCTCGATAGCGATACCCACATCGACCTGCTGTTCACCGACGTGGTATTGCCCGGCAAGATGGGCGGCAAAGCGCTCGCTGAATATGCGCTACTTCGGCGGCCCGGCCTTACCGTCCTGTATTCGTCGGGCTACACGCAAAACTCGATCATTCACCAAGGACGGCTCGATGCCGACGTCGAGTTATTGTCGAAGCCCTACAAGAAGGCCGACTTGGTTCGCCGCCTGCGCAGCCTGCTCAATAAGCGTAAGGCGAAGGCTTAAGCGGGTTCAATGTCGCCACCGCTTTAAGCGGCGCGCGAGATTACCGTGTCAGCCGGCGGCGCGCTGACATCCAGTGCCGGAAAATCGACGACATAATGGCCGCCGCGGCTTTCCCGCCGCAGCAGGGCCGAGCGCAGCACCATTTCGGCGATGGCGGCGAGATTGCCCGCCTCGATCAGATCGGCGCGCGGCCGGCTGCCCAGGGTGGCGACGCGCGCGGCCAATGTGATCGGCGCCAACTCCAATTGCGCGGCCTGCATGCCGTCGACCGTGCGCACGATCCCCGCCTCGCGCCACATCAGGCTGCGGATCGCATCGGCCCAGCCGGCGACTGTCTCCCCCGACGGCGACGCGGCATTGCCGACCGGCGGCGCATCGAACGCCGGTACCAGCGGCACGAAAGCGGCATCGAAGCGCTGCACAATGTCGCTGGCGGCGGCATCGGCGAACACCAGACATTCGAGCAGCGAGTTGGAGGCCATGCGGTTGGCGCCATGCAAGCCGCTAAAGGCACATTCGCCGACGGCGTAGAGTCCGGCAAGATCGCTACGGGCGTCCAAGTCGGTGACGATTCCGCCGCAGGTGTAATGGGCGGCGGGCACCACCGGAATCGGCTGCTTGGTGATGTCGATGCCGATCGCACGGCAATGGGCCGCGATGGTCGGGAAATGTTCTTCGATGAAAACTGCCGGCTGATGGCTGATGTCGAGATCGACATGGGTCAGGCCGCGCGTCGTCATTTCATGATGGATGGCGCGGGCCACGATGTCGCGCGGCGCCAGTTCGGCGAGCGGATGTTGGCCGACCATGAAGCGCGTCTGCGTCCCCGGCAATTTGAGCTGGGCCCCCTCGCCGCGCATCGCCTCGGTGATGAGGAACGGCTTGTCGCCCGGCATGTAAAGACAGGTCGGATGGAACTGCACGAATTCCATGTTGGCGACCCGGCAACCGGCGCGCCAGGCCATGGTGATGCCGTCGCCGGTCGCGCCTTCGGGATTGGTCGCGTGGAGATAGACCTTGCTGGCGCCGCCCGTGGCGAGCACCACGCTACGCGCCAGCGCGGGCACGACGCGCCCCGTCTCCTTGTCGAGCAGCCAAGCGCCGACGCAGCGCGGCCCGCCGACGGCATGGCGGTCGACGATCAGGTCGATGGCGATCGTGTTTTCCAGCGCGGTGATGTTCTGGCGGCGCGCCAGTTCCTCCTGCAGGCAAAGCTGCACCGCGCGGCCTGTGGCGTCGGCCGCATGGACGATGCGACGGCGGCTATGGCCGCCTTCGCGCGTCAGGTGATAATGCAAGCCGTTGGGGAGCGCCGCAGTGTCTTCGGTCAATTCGATACCGTAAGCGGCCAGGCGTTCGATGACGGCGGGCGCACGCTCGACGACAAAGCGCACGGCGTCCGCGTGGCACAGACCGGCGCCGGCGACCAACGTATCCTCGACATGGAGATCGAACGAATCGTCGGCGCCGAGCACGCTGGCGATGCCGCCCTGTGCCCAGTTGGTCGCGCCTTGCGCGAGCCGGCCCTTGGAAACGACGGCGACCGACAGATGCGGCGGCAAGGCGAGCGCCGCACCGAGACCGCCGGCGCCGCTGCCGATGATGAGAACGTCGTAAGTCGCCATGATCGAAAGACCGTTCGCCTCAAGTGGGGAGCGATGCTGTCGCACCGCGCGCCGTGAATTCAACGTCAGGCCATAAACTCTTATAAAACCAATGAGCTAGCTGCGACCGCCGAGCTTGGTCTTGGCCCCCGGCCCAACCGCGCGAAGATCCGCGAGATAATCGGCGAAGGCGGCTTCCAAGCTATAGGCCGGCGCCCATTGTAATTGGTCCTTGGCGGCCGAAATGTCGAGAGGCTGGCTCTTCGATTTTCCCGCTTCGCCCGCCGCGATCTCGACCTTGAGGTCGGGCAGCAGCTTGCGCACCGCCGCCTGCACCGCATCGAAGCTCTCGACTACACCGTTGCCGATATTGAACGCCATCTGCTTGGGCGTGGGCGCGATCGTCGCCAGATCGACGGCGCGGCCGAGATCCTTGGCATAGATATATTCGTTGGCAATGGTGTCCGCCGTCTTGAGCTTGGCCGGCTGACCGGTCAGGCCCGCTTCGAGCAGCGCCTGCATCTTCTCGCCGCCACTTGATCCCGACCAGAAATGTCCGAGACCAAAGACGTTGGCCGGGCGCAACGCGATCAACTCAAAGCCATACTGATTTTTATAGGCTTCGAGGATCAGCTCCTTGGCGATCTTGGAATTGGCATAGCCGCGGCCAATGGCGCCGCGCGGGAAATCCTCGGCGATCGGCGCGGTCACCGGGCGGCGATGGTCGTAAACGCCGAAGGTGCTGATATGCACGAGGCGCTTCACGCCGGTCAGACGCACCGCCTCTGCGACGTTGATGGTGCCCATCAGGTTGATCTGCATCGCCGTGTAAAGCGCGGCATCGACGCGCGCGCCGATCAGCCCGGCGCTATGAACAACCGCACTCGCCTTGTGCGTTTGGATCGCCGAGATGAGCGCCGGCAAGTCGCGCACATCGCCGCGCACCAGAACATAGTCGGCCTTGTCGCCGAGCTTGGCGCGCAGGAAGTCGGCGCGCGGCTCGGGATCGAGGAAGACGACGCGCTCGCCGCGCTTGAAGGCTTCCGCCGCGAAGGAGGCGCCGATCAAACCGGCGCCAGTCACCAAAGTCGTCATGCCCTACTCCTTTGCCAGACGAACCCAGGTGAGTTCGTGCTTGTTATGATGCAGATGAAACAACTGCGCGCCGGGGATCGCGGCGAACAGGCGCAGGGCGTCGAAATCCGTCTCGCCCTGAAATTTGACGGTGCAGACCATGTTGCGCGCCAGGCCCGACTCGATCCAGGCATTGACCAGGCGGTAGAGCCGCTCGGGATAGCAGATGACGTCGCTGAATAGCCAATCGACCGCGCCGACATCCGCCGGCTTGAGGCCGAAGGCGCTTTCGGCGCGGATCGTCACGTTGGGCAAACCCGCGATCTTGGGATCGAGCGGCGCTTTATCCACCGCCACCACATGGGCGCCAAGCCCCTGCAGCACCCAGGTCCAGCCGCCGGGACAGGCGCCGAGATCGAGGCAGCGCTCGCCCGGCTGGGGATAGCGGCGCAGGCGCGTCAGCGCCTCCCACAGCTTGAGATAGGCACGGTTGGGTGGTCCGACGCGATCCTCGACGAACTGCGCTTCGCCGTTGGGAAACGGGCTGTCGCAACGCGCGGCGGCAAGGATGGTGGTCTCATCGAGCAACGTCCAGGAGCCGAGCGCGCCCGCCGGCACCGGTGCGGGGAAGACGATCGGCTTGGCGGTGACGACCGGCAGCTTGTCGGTCAGCAATTGGGCGCGCCGATGGTGGGCGATGTTGTAGCCGATCCAATTGCGCTGAATAGCGCGCAGCGCCTTGGCGCCCTCGCCGATCGAGGCGATGGGAATGCGGACGACATCATGCCAGACGTTCGCCGCCCAGGCCGCGGGCCGCGCCGGGCCAGGCACCAGCATCAGGCGGCCATGCTCCTGCGCCACCCCCGGCTGTCCGTCTTGGCCCAATTCGGCGCGCAGATCGTCCTCGAAGCCCTCGGCTGCGAGATAGCCGGTATGGCCCGTCGATTCGGGCTGGGGAACGGGGATAGCATCTGATGTTGGCTGGGGCATGGGCTGGGAAACTACCCCAGCCCCGCCGCCTAACGCACCAGGAGATATTCGACCGTGGTGACGGCCCGAATGCGCTTATCGGGCGATTGGCCTTCCGCGCCGGCGCCTTCATCACGCGCCAGAATGGCAATGACGCCTTGGTTGGCGTTGCGGATGCCGCCCACTTCGCTGTCCGAAGCGGCGGCGAATTCGTCCGCCGCCGTCTTGGCCGCAGCGGTGGCCCGGCGAATCAGGTCGGGCTTGAGCGCGTTCAACCGCTCCGCCGTGACGATGTAGTTCGGCCCACCGGCCTCGCTGCTCAGCACGATGCCGCGCCGCACCAGCTCGCCCGCCGACTGGCTGAGCTTGGTCACCAGCGCGACCTTGGTCGAGCGCAGCATGACGGTCTGCGCCAGGATGAAGCGGCCCTTGAGATCGACGTTGGGTGGGCGGTAGGCCTGGGCGAAGAGATCCTGCACCTCCAGGCGCTGGGCGACGATCTCCGCCTCGTCGAAGCCGTAGCCGCGCAGAAACGTGACGATCTGGCCGATCTGGTCGCTCAGGCGCTTCTCGGCCTCGGCGATGTCCCCGGCGGTGACGGTAACTCGCAACGGATAGGTCGCGAGGTCGGCGGTCATCTCCTGCTCCGCGACCCCTTTGACGGTGACGCTGCGATTGGCGAGACGCTGATCGAGAATGCCCTTGCCGACGAAATAGCCGCTCGCGGCCGAGCCCGCCGCGATGAGGGCGGCGGCGAGACCGCCGACGAAAACAGTGGTGCGAAGCATGACAATGACAATCCTTTGGAAGGTGAACCCGCAGCCTGGCCGGCGCTTATGTCGCAGGCATGGTGGAAATGCGGCGAGACTGCGAAAAGAAAACGGGGGCCCGAAGCCCCCGTTCCCTTCCGAATTGCCGTAGCGCTATTTGCGCTGCTCTTTCAGCAGATCACGAATTTCCGTGAGCAGCACTTCCTGGGCGGGAGGCACGGTCGGCTTGGCTTCCTCGGCTTTGCGGAAGCGTTGAACCTGCTTGACCAGCACGAAGACCGCAAAGGCGACGATCAGGAAATTGATCACTGCATTGAGGAAGACGCCTTAATTGATGGTTGCCGCGCCCGCTGCCGAAGCGGCGGCGAGCGTCGGATATTCCCCGCCCGACAGGTTGATGTAGAGGTCGGAGAAATCGACGCCGCCGGTGACCATGCCGATCGGCGGCATGATGATGTCCTTCACCAAGGAATTGACGATGGTGGTGAAGGCCGCGCCGATGATGATACCGACCGCGAGATCGACGACGTTGCCGCGCGCGATGAAGGCCTTGAAGTCGTTAACGAACGCGCTGCCCTTGCCGGCCAACGCCTTACCTTGTTGCAACATGATAGAAAGCTCCCCCTGAACTAGCGGCCGAGCAGGCCGCGCAATTGATCCGCCGCACCACCACCGGTGCCGCCCCCCGTGACGCCGCCGAGCGCGCCGCCCAAGGCGCCACCGAGTTTGCTCACCGCGGCGCGCGATGCCTGCTGGCTGATGGCGCCGATGATCTCGTTAGAAATCTCCGCCGGGGTCGCGCCGCCCCTGGCCTTGCCGATATCGCGCAAGTTGATCGCCGGCAGCTCGGTATAGAGGTTCTGGTTCGCCTGCGCCAAGGCCGATCCCTTCATCGACACCTGGCCGCCCTGGATGGTGACGCGCTCGATGATAAATTTCTTTTCCGGCTTGGAGCCGGACGACGATGCCGTCGACGGTTTGCCCGCCGAACCGCCGCCGCCCATCTTGGCCGCGTAGCCGCTAACATTCTTCTGGATCGTCTCGAGATTGCCGCTGCCGCCAAGGTTCGGTTCATACGTCACCTGCGGCTTGTCGATCAGCACTTCCTTGATGGTGATGACGTCCTTGGTGACCGTCGCCGGATCGACGACGAGCTTTACTTCGCCGAGGCTGAAGGCCTGCGGCGTGGTGAAACCCTTGGGATTGCCGATGGTGAGGTTGGTGATCTGGCCGCTGCCGTCTTTGAGGCCGATCTTGACGCCACCGACTTTGACCTCGGCCTGCGTCGCCTCGCTACCGTATTTCTCCATGGCCGTCTTGATGTAGCCGTCGAGATTCGACAGGAAATAATAGGTAACGCCAGCAATCAGCACGACGAGCACCACCAAGGC
>CANJIM010000035.1 GCA_947474495.1 Rhodospirillaceae bacterium | reverse complement strand
TGCATGAGCGCTTTTTGGCCGGACAAGTGAACGGCCAGCGTGCCCTGCTCAAATTCCACGACCTCACCGGTCTCGATCTGCGCAAGAGCGACCTGAGTCAAGCCGATCTCACTGGCGCGCTGCTCAAGCAATGCTGGATGGCCGAGTCGAAGCTGCGCATGGCCAATCTGTTCGGCGCCGATCTGCGCGTCGCCAATCTCTACCGCGCCGACTTGACGCGGGCCGACCTACGCGGCGCATGCCTACGCGGCGCTGACCTCACTGAAGCGATCATGGTTGAAGCCGATGTGCGCCAGGCCGCGCTCGCGCGCCATCAGGATAAGGACGGAATGCAGGTGATGATCTACGAGCAGCTCTCGTCAGAGCTGAGCGCGATCATTGCCAGCCGTGTCGATCTGACCGGCGCGCTATTGTCCGACTCGATAATGCTGAATGCCGATTTGACGGACGCGGTGCTGCGCAACACCGATCTCAAGCGCGCCGATCTGCGCAATTCCCTGCTGATTGGTGCCATGCTCGACGGCTGCGACTTGACCGGCACCAATTTCGGCGGCGCGACCATGACCGGTGCGGTTCTTAACAAAGTGAAACTTGAATACACCCTATTCAAGGACGCCGACATGCGCGGCGCAATTCTCGATGCGGGGGCGCGCGCTTATGACGGTTTTCATATGTCGGTGCAGTCGAACGTGCCGTCACCCAACGACAGCCTGCTCGCCGCGATGCTCAAAAACCATGCCGAATGGGTCGACAGTACCAGCAAGTCCGGCAAGCGCGCCGATATGACCGAGATGAACTTGACTGGGCGAAATTTACGCGGCGCCAATCTTGCCGCAGCGATGATGGAGCGCACTATCCTGCGCGATGCTGATCTTTCGAACGCTGAACTGGCCATGGCTGTGATGTCGTTCGCCGATCTCTGCGGCGCGAATCTGACCCGGGCCGACTTGCGCGGCGCCAATCTGCAGCGTGCAGCGCTGATTGAAGCCAACCTCGCCGGCGCCAATCTCGGCCCGGTCGAAAAGATCGGCAATACTCCGTCGCACAGCTATCCGGTGAATCTGGAGAATGCCAAACTGATCCGCGCCAATCTGGCGGGTGTGGTATTGCGCTCGGCCCGTCTGATGAAGGCCGATCTCAGCGAAGCTGATCTGCGCGATGCCGATCTCCGCGGCGCCGACCTGCGCGGCGCCAAGCTGGACGGCGCCAATCTCGAAGGCGCCAAAATCGACAGCGCGCGCGGCGACGCCGCTTAAAACTTCAGGCCTTCTTGCGCGCTTGCACGTTCAAGCTGATCAGATTGCCGGCGAATCGGGTTTTGCTGCTGTCGTCGAACAGGCCGAACTCTTCGACGCGCTTGATGTCGGTAAATCCGGTTTTATCGAGCATTGATCCCAGCATATCGAAGAAGAATCCGGTCTTGTGCTGGTCGTAGGCGTCAGCCTGGCCGCCGAACATCATGCGCATGATCTGGAATCGGTCTTGCGGCTTCATCTTAGGATGCGTGAACAACCGGCAGAGGATGTCCATATCCGGGACGCTGATGCGCAACAGGCCCCCCGGCGCTAACGCACGATGCCATTCGCGCAAGGCCTGCTCGGCTTCGGTTTTGTAATCGATATGCTCGAGCACATGGCTGGCGTAAATCTCTTCCAGGCTGTCGTCGGGGAAGGCGCTCAAATCGAGGCAGCTGCCAATATAATCGACCCCCTCGCGCGGCAGGATATCGAGGATTTTCCATCCTTCCCGCCGTTCCCATCCGCCGATATGCAGTTTAATTTTTTGGCCGTTTGTCATGATCAAGTCATTGAAGGGTAACAGGCCAGTCATTTCTTGTCCCTAAGAGTCGGCGCATGGCCGTTCGGCCGCACCACTCAATATAGGGGACATGACCATGAGCAATAGGTTTTGGCGCGGGGTCAGCCTTTCGGTCTGATGATTTTTTTGACGACGCTCGCCGTCAGCATCCTCGGCGATTGGCTGCGCGACCGGCTGGATCCGACGCTTAGACGCTGATCGCTTGGGCTGCTTCGCGGCGCTTCTCTTTCTCGGCCAAGGCCCAATCGGGTCGATCGGTGGTAAAGGCCGAGGCGCCGAGATCGAAGGCGGCAGTGATGCGGTCTTGCGTGTTGATGCCGAAGGCGCCGGCGCGCAAGCCCATGTCACGCGCGCGGGCCAGACTATCACTGGTCATCAGCGCGCCGGGCACGGCGATTTCGGGGATTGCCTTGGCGCGCACTAGAGCGAGCGAGGCGGCATAATCGTCCGGCGCGGCGGCGGCAGTTTTCTCCATGAGGGCAATGGCCCCGCGCACGCTCGCCAGCGAGAGCGCCGTTTCCAGCGTGTCCCAATGAAAGGATGTAAAGATCGTCCGGCGTAGCATGCCGGTCTCGCGCAACAGGGCGATGGTGTCGGCTTCGATTCCGGCATAACGGCTGCCGTCGCTGCGGCATTTGAATTCGAGGCGAAGATCGATGTCGGTCGGTGCGATTAGCGAGATCACTTCGTCGAGCAACGGCAAGGGCTCACCGTCGGTGCCGTTGACGGTGACGCTGCAGAGCTCTTCCCATTTCTTATCGGCGAGCGGTCCTTCGCCGTCCGTCATGCGGTCAAGCGTCGGGTCGTGATGGACGACGAGCAGGCCATCCTTGCAGCGATGGACGTCGAATTCGATGAGGTCGACGGGCAGACGAATCGCGTTGCGAAACGCCGTGAGACTGTTTTCCGGCCAGAGACCGGCACCGCCTCGGTGGGCGGCAATGAGCGGAAAGGACATAGCGGTACGGATAACCCCGGGCTATTGTCTAGCCTAGAGTAGGCGGACGCTGTTACAAGACCGCGACCATTTGCGAACAGACTCAGTAACCGGCCGCCTTATCCACCAGATTTACCAGCGGCTGGCCGGTGCGAGCCCGGCGGATGTTCTCGAGCACGATATCGGCGCCGTGGGCGAGGCGGGTTGCCGCGGCATTATGCGGCGTGACGGTGATCTTCGGATGGCGCCAAAACACATGGTCTGCCGGCAGGGGCTCCTGGCGGAACACGTCAAGCGTCGCGCCGGCGAGCTGGCCCGAGTCGAGGGCGGCCAGCAGGTCCGCGTCGACGATGTGCTCGCCGCGCCCGGCATTGATCAGATAGCTGCCGCGCGGCATGGCGGCGAAGGCGCGGGCATCGAGGATGTCGCGCGTCTCGGGCGTCAGCGGCAGCAGGCAGACGACGATGTTGCTGCGCGCCAGGAAGGCATGGAAGTTGTCCTGGCCGCTGAAGACTTCAATGCCGGCGATCTCGCGCGAATTGCGCACCCAGCCGGCAACCGGGAAACCGAACAGGCGCAGCCGCTCGGCGGCCATCAGCCCGAGATTGCCGAGCCCCATGATGCCGACGCCGGTCTCGGACGCGGCGGGGTCGGGCAGGCGCGCCCATATTTGAGCGTCCTGATTCGCCTCATAATCGGGTAGGCGGCGGAAATAGCGCAGCACATGCAGCGCGACATATTCGGTCATGGTATCGCCGCGCGCCGGGTTGACGCTGCGCACGATGGGGATATGCGCCGGCATGGTGGCGTCACCCAGCAGGCGCTCGACCCCGACTGCCATGCAGGCGACAAATTTTAGGTTGGGGAATTTGGCGAATTCCCCAGGCGGCAGGGCCGAGGCGATGACGAATTCGACCTCGGCTGGATCGTCGTAATCGGGCCATAGGCGCACCGGCGTGCCGGGCAGCTCGCGCTCGAATACGTCGAACCAGCCCTGCATGCGTTCCTTGCTATGCGCCCTGAGCACGATCATCGATTTTACCCGCCATACAATTTTCTGGGGTCGACTTCGACCTTGGCGATCTCGGTCAGGCCGCCGAGCGCGCGCGGGGCGCGGAAGAAGCAGTTGTGCCGGCCGGTGTGGCAGGCGACGCCGGTCTGCTCGACCAGCATCAGCACCGCGTCGCCGTCGCAGTCGAGACGGAAGTCGACGAGCTTCTGCACCTGGCCGGAGCTTTCGCCCTTCTTCCACTGCTTCTGGCGCGAGCGCGAATAGTAATGCGCGTAGCCGGTGCGCAGGGTCGTTTCGACCGCCTCGCGGTTCATCCAGGCGAGCATCAGCACTTCGCCGCTTTCCACCTGTTGGGCGATGGCGGCGACGAGGCCGTTGGCGTCAAAGGCCATGCCGCCGACGATCTCGGCAATGGCCTTGGTATCTGCGGGCAAAGCGGGCGCGCCCGCTGGGAGGGTGGAGGCGGTGGTCATGGCAGGCTTTCCGGTTGGAGGCGTCATCGCCAGACTCAACATTGACAGGCGGCGCGTCAACAGTGTTATAATATAACAAATATGTGCGAGCCGGCTGATTTCCAAGATAAATCCCGGCATTTCGCGAATCGATCCGAATTTTAGGAGCGCTTCTCATTCATGGCGCAGCGCCGTCCGACCCTGCCGCCGGCCCTGACCCGCGGTCACGACCATCATCAATGCGTGCATGACGCGCTGGTCGAAGCCGAACGGCTGTGCGCCGGCCGCGATGTGCGCCTGACGGAATTGCGCAAGCGCGTCCTCGAACTGATTTGGGCCTCGCATGCGCCGGTCGGTGCTTATGCCATCATGGATCTGTTGCGCGGCGAGGGGCGCAACGCCATGCCGCCGACGGTCTATCGCGCGCTCGATTTCCTATTGGAGCAGCGGTTGATCCACCGCATCGCCTCGCTCAACGCCTATATCGGCTGCACGCATCCTGGTGATCGCCACGCCATGCAGTATTTGATCTGCAAGACCTGCGGCACCGTGGCGGAAATCGACAATCCCGCCATCGACGAGGCCATCGCCGTGACTACCGGCGGCCTCGGCTTCGCACCCGACAGCCAGACTCTGGAAGTCTCCGGCATCTGCCGCGATTGCCGCGATGCCGCGCGATGAGTCCATCCGCTTCTGACGCGCCGCTCGTTGCTGCTCATGGCGTCTGCGTCGAATTTGACGGCCGCGAGGTGCTGCACAATGTCAGCTTGGCCGTGCAGCCGGGCCGCGTCGTCACGCTGATCGGCCCGAACGGTGCCGGCAAATCGACCCTTGCACGCGTGCTGCTGGGCCTCACGCAGCCGACCCACGGCCGCGTCGAGCGCCGGGCGAATTTGCGAATCGGCTATATGCCGCAATCCTTGACCATCGACCGCGACTTGCCGATGACGGTGCGGCGCTTCCTGCAGCTCTCCGGCGTCAAGGACGCGGCGACCCTCGAGCGCACGCTCGAGGAGGTCGGCGCGGCCTATACCATGGGCCAGCCTGTCCAGGTTTTATCTGGCGGTGAGTTTCAACGTGTGTTGTTGGCACGCGCGCTGTTGCGCAATCCCGACCTCTTGGTGCTCGACGAGCCGGTGCGCAGCGTCGACGTCACCGGCCAAGCCGAGCTTTACGATCTGATCGGCAAGCTGCGGCAAACGCATCATTGCGGCGTGCTGATGGTGTCGCATGACCTGCATCTGGTGATGGCGGCGACCGACGAGGTGATCTGCCTCAACCAGCATGTCTGTTGCGCCGGCACGCCCGAATCGGTCGGTCGCCATCCAGAATATTTCGCCATGTTCGGCCCGACGGTCGCGCCAAGCCTCGCGGTCTATGCCCATGCCCATGATCATGCCCATGACGCGGCGGGCCATGTGGTCGATGCCGACGGGCATAATCATCACCACCCGCATGAACATCTCGGCGACAGCCATGGATGATTTTCTGATCCGCGCGCTGGTTGCCGGCTTCGGGGTGGCGCTGATCTGCGGCCCACTCGGCGCCTTCGTCGTGTGGCGACGCATGTCCTTCTTCGGCTCGACGCTCGCCCATTCGGCACTGCTCGGCGTTGCGCTCGGCTATGCCCTGCATTTCGACATGACGCTCGGCATGTTCATCGTCTCGGTCGCTTTAGCCGGCGCGCTTTATCTTGCGGAGCGTCGCAAGACGCTGGCGACCGATACGCTGCTCGGCGTGCTCGCCCATGCGGCGCTGGCCGCCGGCATCGTCTTCATGGCCTTCCTCGACACGCTGCGGACCGATCTCTTGGCGCTGCTGTTCGGTGACGTGCTGTCGGTGACTGCGAGCGATCTGTGGTGGATATACGGCGGCGGCGCGGTCTGCATGGTCGTGCTGATCTGGTTGTGGCGGCCGCTGCTCGCGATGACCGTGCATGAGGAAATGGCCCAGGTCGAAGGCGTCAACACGCTGCTGGCACGGTTCCTGTTCATGCTGCTGCTGGCGGTGATCGTCGCCGTGTCGCTCAAGATCGTCGGCATTCTGCTGATCACCTCGCTGCTGGTGATACCAGCGGCGACGGCGCGGCGCTTGTCGAAAACGCCGGAACAGATGGCGGCGCTCGCCGCACTGATCGGCTGCCTCGCCGTTGGCGGCGGCATGGCCGAATCCTATGTCTGGGATTTGCCGTCCGGCGCGGCCATCGTGCTGACGGCGACGGCAATGTTCGTCGCCGTCGCGGCCTGGCCCAAACGCCGGACTGTTAGCTGACGCGCCGCGTCAGGAAATACTGGAACACCATGCCGTAGGCCAAGCGGTTCTCGCCGACCGCATGGCGGCGGGCGATAGCCATCAGGTCCGCTTCCACCTTCGCTTGGCCGAGCCGATCGACCACGTCGCGCGTCGTCGGCGAGGACAGGGCAAGGCCGACGAATTGCGAAAAGCTGAGCGGGAGCTCCCGCAGATCGGTCACTTGCTCGACCTTGCCAAATTCCGGGCGGGCTTCCAACTCGCTGAGATAATCAGGCCGCTTCGGCGGTCGGCGTGCCTGATTGTCGAGCAGGTAGGCGAGGAAGTCCTGCACGATGGGCGAACGCTCCTTATCCCGGAAATACTGCACGATGGCGAGCACGCCGCCGGGGCGCAGCACACGCGCCGCCTCACCGTAAAACTGTGGGCGCGCGAACCAATGCGCGGCTGTGGCGGCCAAGATGGCGCGGCCCGCGCCGTCTTCAGCCGGCAGATGCTCCGCCGCCCCGTTGACGAACGAGATGTTCGGCAGGCTTGTCACACTCGCGGCGGCATGGGCGCACATGTCGCTCGCCGGCTCGACGCCCATGATCGGCATGCTGGCAGGCAGCAGCGCACGCAGTTGACGAGTGAAGATGCCGGTGCCGGCGCCGATGTCGTAGACCGTGCCTCCCGTCGGCGGCTCCGCTGTCAGCGCCTCGCCGAGACGCGCAAGAAACGCGGCCGGATAGGTTGGGCGGAATTCGTCATAGACCTTGGCGACACCCTCATAGTGCCGCAGCTTGTCGCCGACGCCACTCATAATGCTGCCGCCAGGCGCTTGAAGCCGTCGCTCAGATCGGCGATCAGGTCGTCGACGTCTTCAAGGCCGACATGTAGGCGGACCAGCGGGCCGTCGGCGCTCCAGGGCACGGCCGTGCGGAAGGCGCTCGGGTTCACCGGAATGATCAGGCTTTCATAGCCGCCCCAACTATAGCCCATGGCGAACAGGCGCATGCCGTCGAGCATGGCGGTGAGCGCGGCCTTCGAGGTCGGTTTTAGAACGATCGAGAAGAGGCCCGAGGCACCGGTGAAGTCGCGCTTCCAGATGTCGTGGCCGGGGCAATCGGCGAAGGCCGGGTGCAATACCTTGGCGACTTCGGGACGGCCTTTCAGCCATTCGGCGATCTTCATGGCGCTCTTCTCATGGCGCTCCAAGCGGACCGACAGGGTGCGCAGGCCGCGCAGCGCCAGATAGCAATCGTCCGGACCTGGCGCGGCGCCGAACATGGCGACGCTTTTCCGCACCTGCAGGAAGGTCTCCGGCGTGGTGACAATGACGCCCATCATGGCGTCGGAATGGCCGACGATATATTTCGTTGCCGAATAGATCGACACGTCGACGCCGTGATCGAACGCCTTGTAGAGCAGTGGCGTCGCCCAGCTGTTGTCCATGATCACCGCCGCGTCGGCCTTGTGGGCGGCTTCGGCGATGGCGGGGATGTCCTGCACTTCGAAGGTCAGCGAGCCGGGCGCCTCGACGACGACAGCCTTGGTGTTGGGACGCATCAACGCTGTGATGCCGGCGCCGATCATCGGATCGTAATAGGTCGTCTCGACGCCGAATTTTTTCAGGAATTCGTTGCAGAAGCGGCGCGTCGGATCGTAGGCCGAATCGGTGACGAGCAGATGGTCGCCCGCCGACACGAAGGCGGCGATGGTGGCGTCGAGCGCGGCGACGCCGGAGCCGCAGGCGATGCCGCGCCGGCCTTGGCCGCCATCGAGCTCGGCCATGGCATCCTGCAGGGCGAAGGTGGTGGGGGTGCCGTGGCGGCCGTAATAGACGGCGTCGAACGGCGTCTTATTGACGGCTTCCATCGCCGCAACCGTCGGGAAGGTGACGGTCGAAGCGTGATAGACCGGCGGATTGACGATGCCGAAGTTCGCGACGGGATCGCGCCCGACCGTGGTGAGTAGCGTGTCCGTCTTGTAAGGCGCGCCGTCGTTTTTCTTGGCCATGAGACTTACTTTTCTATGGGGGCGTCGGGCAGGGCGCCCCATTCCGACCAGGAGCCGTCATAGATCGCCACGTCGTCGCGCCCGGTCAAGTAGAGCCCGAAGGCGAGAATGGCGGCGGTCAGGCCTGAGCCGCAACTGGTGGTGACGCGCTGCTTCGCCGTCACGCCGGCATTGGCGAAAATCGCCCGCAATTCATCGGCTGGCTTCATCGTGCCGCTCGCCGGGTCGATCAAGGCTTGGAACGGCAGATTGCGACTATGCGGAATATGGCCGCCCTTGAGGCCGGGACGCGGTTCCGGCTCGGTCCCCTTGAAGCGGCCCTCGCTGCGGGCATCGAGGACCAGCTCTTTTTCGCTCGCAACGTTCTCGCGCATGGCAACGGCATCGCGCACCAATTTGATGCGCGGGTTGGCGCGAAAATTCTTCGCTGCGGGCGTGACCGGGCCGGTTTCGAGCGGACGGTTCTCGCGCTTCCATTTCGGCAAGCCGCCGTCGAGCACGGCGACTCGGCTATGACCGAAGACGCGAAAGCTCCACCAGACGCGCGGTGCGGCAAAAATGCCTGCGCCATCGTAGATCACGATATCGTCTTCGTTGCCGATGCCGAGCGCGCCGACCGCCGCGCCGAAGTTGGCCGGCAAAGGCAGCATATGCGGCAATGAGGAGGCCGTATCGGCGATCCGGTCGATGTCGAAGAACATGGCGCCAGGAATATGCGCGGCGGCATATTCCGCCTGTGCGTCTCGTGCTTGCGCTGGCATGTACCAGGAGGCGTCGAGAATCTTCAGGTCAGGATTGTCGAGGCGGGCAGCGAGCCAGTCGGTCGAAACCAGCGGCGGGAATTGTTCGGTCATGTGCTTAGAGCCAATCAGGAACTGGCAGGTTTCGCTCGCGCAGGAATTTCGGATTGAACAGTTTCGATTGATAGCGCTGGCCGTAGTCGCAGAGGATGGTGACGATGGTGTGGCCAGGGCCCATCTTCTTGGCGAGCTTGATGGCGCCGGCGACGTTGATGCCGGACGAACCGCCGAGGCATAACCCTTCGTATTTCAAAAGATCGAATACGACGGGCAGGGCTTCTTCGTCGCTCACCTGGAAGGCGTCGTCGATCGGCGCGCCCTCGAGGTTCTTGGTGATGCGGCCCTGGCCGATGCCTTCGGTGATCGAGGTGCCCTCCGATTTTAGTTCGCCGTGCTTATAATAGTTGTAGAGCGCTGCGCCCATCGGGTCGGACAGAGCGATGGTGATCTTCGGATTGCGCTCCTTGAGGGCGATGCCGATACCGGCGAGCGTGCCGCCGGTGCCGACGGCGCAGGTGAAGCCATCGATCTTGCCGTCGGTCTGTCGCCAGATTTCCGGGCCGGTGCCCTCGATGTGGGCCATGCGGTTGGCGACATTGTCGAATTGGTTGGCCCACACCGCGCCGTGCGGCTCCTTGGCGTTCAGTTCTTCGGCGAGGCGGCCGGAATATTTCACATAGTTGTTCGGATCGGAGTAGGGCACAGCGGGCACTTCGATCAGTTCGGCGCCGCACAAGCGCAACATATCTTTCTTTTCCTGGCTCTGCGTCTCGGGGATGACGATGACCGAGCGATAGCCGCGCGCGTTGCCGACCAGCGCCAGGCCGATGCCGGTGTTGCCGGCGGTGCCTTCGACGATGACGCCGCCGGGCTTCAGAGCGCCGCGCTTCTCCGCGTCGCGGATGATGAACAGCGCGGCGCGATCTTTCACCGAGCCGCCGGGATTCAAGAACTCTGCCTTGCCGTAGATTTCGCAGCCGGTGTCGTCCGACGCTTTGCGTAGCCGGATGAGCGGTGTTTTGCCGATGGTGCCGAGGAAGCCGTTGCGAATATCCATGACGAGCTGATCTACAACCTTGTTATGGGAAAAGCCTAAGTTTCTCGAGGCTTCGATGTGGTTTGCAGAGTACCGGCAGGGTCAGCGGGGATCAAGTCAGGCGGGAACGCCCCACTGCGCCCACAATTTCTCGCGGTTGAGGGCCAGCCATTGCACGGCGATGATGGTCAGGGCGTTGTTGAGCTTGCCCTGATCGAGCCAGGCGCGGGCTTCGGCGAACGGCACCGCCATGACGCGGATATCTTCGTCTTCGCCGTCCAGTCCATGCAGCCCGCCGGCGTTCGACGCGTCGACCCTGCCGCAGAACAGCGCGCAGCTTTCCGACGTGCCGCCGGGGCTCGTCAGGTAGTGGTGCATCGGCACGAGGTCGGATATCGCGCAGCCGGATTCCTCGACCGCTTCGCGCCGCGCTACGTCTTCGACGCTCTCGCCTGCCTCGATGATGCCGGCGACCGGTTCGATCAGCCAGGGGTGGAAGCCGGCGGCGAGGGCGCCGGGGCGGAACTGCTCGATCAAGACCACTTCATCGCGGGCCGGATCGTAGGGCAGCACGGCGGCGGCATGGCCGCGCTCGAAAATTTCGCGCATGAATTCGCCGCTCATGCCGCCGGCGAATAGGCGATGGCGTAGGTGATAGCGGTCGATGCGGAAATAGCCGAGGAACAATTCCTCGCGCTTGACGATCTCGACGCCGTCGAGCTGCAATTCGCTGAGCGGCTTATGCGCGGCGGTCATTCGGCAGCTTTCGCCTCGATGATCTTGCTCGTCACGCGCGGCGCATCGATCTCGACGTGTTTGGCGATCGTCGCCCGGTTGCGGATTGTGATGGCCCAGAAGAAGACGCAGATTCCGGCGCCGAAGATGACGGGCAAGCGCAGGCCGACATATTCCGCGGCGAAACCCATGATCAGTGTGCCGAGCGCGGGACCGGAGCGGAAGATCAGGCCGTAGATGCTCATGACGCGGCCGCGCATGTTGTCCTCCACCGCCATCTGCACAAGGCTCATAGTGCCGACGCCGGACAGCGACAGGCTACTGCCGGCGATGGTGAGGCCGACCAACGCCAGCCAGAATTGTTGACTGGTGGCGAAGATCATAAGGCCGATGGCGCCGAGCAGCACGGCGTTGATGGCGATGAAGCTCTGGCCGCGCACGGAGGGCCGCATAGCGAGGAACAGACCGCCGAGCAATGCGCCGAGCCCAACCAGCGAGACCATCCAGCCGAGAGCTTCGGGTCCGCGCTCAAACACCTGCGCGGCGAAGCCGGGCAGCAGATCGACGAAGGGACGCTGGCCGATCGAACTGCCGAGCAGCAGGAAGATGAGCGGTGCGATGCCGGGATGGCGCACGGTATAGCGGAATCCTTCCAGCGTCTCGGAGAGTATGCTGTTGCCGCTGCGCGGGTTCTTGATCTCTTCGCGGTTGAGTTTGATGAACTGCAGACCGATCAGATAGCCCGTGAGAGAGATGAAGTTGAGCAGGAAGGTGTAGCCGGGCCCGACCGTGGCGATCAGCGGACCGGCGATGGCGGGGCCGATGAAGCGCGAGAGGTTGTAGGTGACCGAGCCGAGAGCGACGGCAGGTGCCAGCGATTCGCGATCGACCAGATATGGGATCACCGAATGCCAGGCCGACTGGCGCAAAGCGCCGGAGATGGCGTTATAAAGTGCTAGCCCCAGCATGATGTGGATGTTGAGCAGGCCGGAGAAGTAAAGGATGGTCAGCAGCAAGGGTTGAACTGACGATAGGCTCACTGCGATCTTGATGAAGCGTAGCCGGTTCATGCGGTCGGAATAGGCGCCGGCCAGCGGGCTGATGAAGATAGCCGGCAGCATGTCGGCGCAGGCGATGATGCCGAGCCAGCTCGCCGAATGGGTCATTTCCCACACCAGCCAGCCGACGCCGACGCGCTGAATCCATTCGCCGCTCATGGAACATAAATTGCCGGCGGTGAAGATGGCGTAACCGCGATGGCTAAGCGCGCGCAGGATGCGGTTGGGCGAGGCTTTTGTCGACATTGGCTTTCAGGCGGCCCGGCATGACCTTAAGGTCGTCCCGTGGCGCGGGGGCGGGCGAAAAGGGGATTGAGAGCTATTATCACGCCAAGGGCCGCCTTGGGGCAAGGTTAGGGTTTTGGCTGGCCGTTGTCGGGAATTTATGCTGCGAAATGCCATGGCACGGCGCGCGTCGCGCGATAGGATCGCCTGCTAAAGACGGCTGCAGGGAAGTGAGCGATGGCAATACGAAATCACGTCATAGTGAGTGAAACGGGCGAGAGCAAACTGGCGCAGCGCTTAGAACTCGGCCGTCATCATCTCGCTGCCGACGAGCCGATTGAGATGGGCGGTATGGATAGCGGGCCGTCGCCGATCCAGTACATGTTGGCGAGCCTCGGATCCTGCACGTCGATGACCCTGCGGGTCTATGCCGCTCACAAGAATTGGGCGCTCGGCGCCATCCGCGTCGAGGTCTTTCATGAGCGCGCCAAGGGCGACAGCGGAGCGCCCTATGATCGCTTCGAGCGCGTCATCCACGTCGAAAGCGATTTGACGGACGAAGAGCGCGCCAAACTCGTCGAAATCGCCGGCAAATGCCCGATGCACAAGCTGCTGATGGCGACAGACAAAGTCATCGACACGCGCGTCGAATGAGCGAGCCGCATGATGGACCATTTTCGTACCCTGGCCCTCTACAACCGCTTGGCTAACGAACGGCTCTACGAAGCCTGCACCGCGTTGAGCGACGCCGAGCGCCGGCGGGACCGTGGCGCTTTCTTTCGCAGCGTCCATGGCACGCTCAATCATATCCTGCTCGGCGACCGCATTTGGCTCGCCCGCTTCGAGGGTCGGGACGTGCCGTCAACCGGCCTCGATGCCGAGCTGTATGGGGATTTTGCCGATCTTCGCACCGCGCGTCGGGCGGAAGATGCGCGAATCGAGGCCTTCGCGGCCAGCATAAGGCCAGGCGCCCTGACCGGGTCGATCCGCTACGTCAATAACGAGGGCCGTAGCCTTGAGGATCCGCTGGAACTGCTGCTGTTTCATTTCTTTAACCACCAAACCCATCATCGCGGCCAAGCGCACGATTTGCTGTGCCAAGCGGGTCATCGCGGCTTGGTGCTGGATATGCATCAGGTCATCCGCCCCTAAGGCCGAATGCGGCCTGTTTTCCCTTGGCCGACCCCCGCCTGAGAGGTTAGAACCTTGCCCAACAATCCTCACCAAAAGCGCTTTCAGGGAGACCACGGATGAGTAAGCCGGAGACCAATCTCAAGGTCCATGTGCCGTACGACGATCTGCGCCAGTGGCTGGCCGAAGCCGACAAGCTGGGCGAGGTTCGCCTCGCCAATGGCTACAGCTGGCAGACCGAGATCGGTATGGCCGCCGAGCTGCTGCAGCACAAGGACAGCGCCCCGGTCGGCGTGTTCGACAACATCCCGGGCGCCCCCAAGGGCTTCCGCGTCATGACCAATTTCTTCGGCGCGCAGCGCCAGAACATGACGCTGGGCTTCCCGCCTCATCTCGACAAGGTCGAGTTGTCGGAAGCCTTCCTCAAGCACTTCCAGACCATCATCAACAATCCGATCCCGCACGAAGTGGTCGAGACCGGCCCCGTGATGGAAAACATCATGGAAGGCGACGACGTCGACGTGACGAAGTTCCCGACGCCGGTCTGGCATGACGGCGACCAGGGTAACCGCTACATCGGCACCGGCAGCTTCAACGTCACCCAGGACCCGGAAGAGGGCTGGATCAATGCCGGCACCTACCGCGTCATGATCCATGACAAGAAGCGCGTCGGCTTTTTCATTTCGCCGGGTAAGCACGGCCGCGTCCATCGCGACAAGTACGAGTTCGCCAACAAGCCGATGCCGGTCTGCATCGTCATCGGCGGCGATCCGCTGACCTTCCTGATGGGCTGCAGCGAAGTCCCTTACGGCGTCTGCGAGTTCGACATCGCCGGCGCTTACCGCGGCCGCCCGATGAAGGTGGTCAAGGGCAAGCATACTGGCCTGCCGTTCCCGGCCGACGCCGAGATCGTGCTCGAAGGTTTCGTCCAGCCCGGCAACCGCGAGGTCGAGGGTCCGTTCGGCGAGTGGACGGGCTATTACGCCTCCGATGCCCGTCCCGAGCCCGTGCTCGACATCAAGGCGATCTATCACCGCAACGACCCGATCATCCTCGGCTGCCCGCCGCAGCGTCCGCCCGAGGAGCAGGCGCGCTACCGCGCGGTCATGCGCTCGGCCCTGCTGAAGCAGGAACTGCAGAAGTGCGGCCTGCCGGACGTGTCGGCCTGCTGGTGCCACGAAGTCGGCGGCTCGCGTCAGCTGACGGCCGTTTCGATCAAGCAGCGTTATCCGGGTCACGCCACGCAGGCCGGCCATCTGGCCGCCATGTGCCGTTCGGTCGCCTATGCCGGTAAATACGTGGTCGTGGTCGATGACGACATCGACGTCGCCGACTTGGATCAGCTGATGTGGGCGGTCTGCACCCGCTCCGATCCGGCCACCGCCATCGACATCATCAAGAACGCCTGGTCGACCCCGCTCGATCCGTCGATCGGTCCGGAGAAGCGCGAGCGCAACGACTTCACCAACAGCCGCGCCATCATCAACGCCTGCCGCCCCTTCCATTGGCGCGATCAGTACCCCGAGGTCAACATGCCCAAGCCGGAGACGGCGCGGCTGACCAAGGAGCTGTTCGGCTGGATGCTCGAAGGCAAAGACATGTCGCGCACGCGCAAGTAAGCGGCATTTATCGCAACTGCGAGATGACGAACCCCGGTCCGTAAGGACCGGGGTTTTTTCTTGGCCAGCAGGAACGTGTCAGCTTGGGAAGCGTAGACTCCATGGAGGCGCGGTGAAACCGCAGCTATCAAAAAAAGATCATCTCGCGGCCATCATCCTGCCGCTTTTACCAGCGATTAATACCTTCACCGATAAGTTCGTAGCGTCACGCAGGAGATGCCCCATGGATACCCGTATCGAACCGATGCTCGTCGCCCACCGTGAGATCGCGGCCTATGAGCCGAAGATCGGCGATATGCTTGCCGATCCGGTCGTCCGCCAAGTCATGCACCGCGACGGCGTCAGTCGCGAAGATGTCATGCGCCTGATCGACGCAACGCGCGCCATGCGCAAGGCCCGCGAGGCCGCCAGCTTGTAATTCACTCCGGAAAAGGGCCGCGGGATGATCTCCCGCGGCCCTCTCCAAGCCTCCCCCGACTGTCCGAGCCCGCCAGCGACCCCGGCGGGTTTTTTTAATTCTTCACCTGCTGCACCCGGCCGGAATCCTCGAGAATCGCCTTGGTGCGGGCGATGATGCCCGGCGGCGTCGCCATCAGTTCGGCAACGACCTGTTGGACCTCTTCGCCGGTCATCGGGCCGAGATCGCGCTTGGCCTTGTCCGATTCGGCGAGCAGTTCGGGATCCTTCATGGCGGCGTCGAAGGCACGGCGCAGGGCGGTCAGGCGCTCGGCCGGGATGCCGGGCGTGGTTGCCACGGCACGGGCGAAGGCGGTGTCGGCCGACATGAACTTCAGCACGGCGCGATCTTCGTCGGTGGCGCCCAATTCCATCAGCAGCGGTACGTTCGGCAAGTCCGGGTGGCGCTTGAGGCCGACCTGGACGAGCTGGTGGATCTTGCTCTCCTTGATCCAGGCCGGGTTGCCGCTCACCCAGGAGGCCCAGGCGTTCGAGCCGCGCCCGCCGACTTCGCCGCGCTCCATGGCGAGGTTCACGTCGTTGCCGCCGGGGTAGCCGGCGATGATCTTGAATTTGGTTCCCGCCAGGGCGTTCATCAGCATGGGGTAATAGACCGAAGCGGTGGCGGTGCCGGGGGCGCCGAGCACGACTTCCTTCTTTTTGGCCTCCTCGACGGTGGTGACGCCGGTCGTGTACCAGGTTGTCACCACGTTGGGTGTGTTGGTGGTGTTGCCGACCCAATTGAATGTTCCGGCGTCGTACTGCACGCCTTGGCCGCCGAGCATCTGATGCACAGGCATGTTTTGCATGACCATGTGCAGCGAGGTGCCGTCCTTGGGCGCGATCTCATAAAGCCAATGGGCGGCCTGCAGCCCGACGCCGCCCGGCATATTACGGGGCACGATGGTCGGGTTGCCGGGGATGTATTTGGGCATGTAGCGGGCCAGCATGCGGCCGCGCTGGTCGTAATCGCCACCCGGGCTGGTGCCGATCATCAGGGTGATCTGCTTGCCCTGGTAAAAGTCCGAGAGGGCGTCGCCCCAGCAGGGACCGCCGGCGAGGGCAGACAGGCAGACGGCCGCAGCGGCCGCGGGCAGGGCTTTGGGCATGGAAACCTCTCCTGTACGCGCCGGACCGCTACATGGCGGCCGGTCGTGACCATATCTCTGGTCTTGGCGCCATTCTAAGCAGCTGGACGGGGCCGACCACCCACAATTTGCGCCACAGTGCCGCCGGTTTTCAGCGTCTTTCGCGGTCTTTTTGCACTGCGGCAATCGGTCCTGGGAATGACCGCCCTGCCTGTGCTAATCATCCGCCCGCCATGCTCCAACTCAGTGATCTCACCTACCGTATCGGTCAGCGTCTCCTGCTCGACAGCGCGTCCGCCGCCATCCCGACCGGCCATAAGGTCGGCCTGATCGGGCGCAACGGCATGGGAAAATCGACCCTGTTGCGCATTGTCGCAGGGGAACTGGGCCTCGACGGCGGTAAGGTCGAGGTCAGCCCGCGCACCCGTATGGGCTGGGTGCAGCAGGAAATGCCCGAAGGCTTCACGCCGATCGGCTTCGTGCTGGCGGCCGATAAAGAGCGCGCCGCCTTGCTGGAAGAGGCTGAACACGCCACCGATCCCGGGCGCATCGCGGAAATTCATATCCGCCTGGCGGACATTTCCGCCCATTCGGCGCCGGCGCGCGCCGCCGAAATCCTCTCCGGTCTCGGTTTCGACGAGACCATGCAAGAACGCCCGCTGGAAAGCTTCTCGGGCGGCTGGCGCATGCGCGTCGCCCTGGCGGCGACCCTGTTCGCCGCGCCCGACCTGCTGCTGCTTGACGAGCCAAGCAACCACCTCGATTACGAAACCCGCATCTGGCTCGAAGCCCATCTGGTGAGCTACCAGGGCACCATCCTGCTGGTCAGCCATGACCGCGGCCTGTTGAACAAAATCGTCGACGGCATCCTGCATCTCGAAGATGGCAAGATGACCTTCTATCGCGGCGACTACGAGAATTTCGAGCGCGTGCGCGCCGAGCGTCGCAACGTTCAAGCCGCCGCCATCGCTAAGCAGGCGGAGCAACGGGCTCATATGCAGGCGTTCGTTGATCGCTTCAAAGCCAAAGCCAGCAAGGCGCGTCAGGCCCAGTCGCGCGTCAAGGCGCTGGCGCGTATGCAGGAACTGGCACCGCTGCAGGCCGATCCCGAAGTGGTGTTCAATTTCCCCAGTCCGCAGGAGCTGTCGCCGCCGCTGATCGCCATGGAGAGCGTCACCGCCGGCTATCCGCCGGACGTGGCGATTCTCAAGGGCCTCGGCGTGCGTATCGACATGGACGACCGCATCGGCCTCTTGGGCTCGAACGGCAACGGTAAATCGACCTTCCTGCGCACCCTGGCCGGCGAGCTCAAGCCGCTGGCCGGCGAGCTGCGCAAGTCGGGTAAGTTGCGCGTCGGCTATTTCTGCCAGGAGCAGGCCGACGCTTTCGACCTCAGCCTGAGCGGCTACCAGCATATGTCGCGGGTCATGCCGCAGGCCAACGAGACCAAGGTGCGCGGCCAGCTCGGCCGCTTCGGCTTCTCGCAGCAGCGCGCCGAAACCCAGATCGGCAAGCTGTCGGGCGGCGAGAAGGCGCGTCTGCTGTTCGCCACTATCACGATCGACGCGCCGCATATCCTGCTGCTCGACGAGCCGACCAACCATTTGGACATCGAGGCGCGCGAGGCGCTGATCAATGCGCTCAACAGCTATGACGGCGCGGTGATCCTGGTGAGCCACGATCCGCATCTGCTCGAGCTCTGCGTCGAGCGCCTGTGGGTGGTGGCCGGCGGCTCGGTCAAGTCATTCGACGGCGACCTTGAGGCCTACGGGCAGCAGCTGCTGGCCGACAAGCGCGCCGAGAGCGCCGCCAAGAACGGCGCCGGCAAGGCCGCACCGAGCCCGAAGAAAGAAAACCATAAGACCTTGGCGCCCTTGCGCAAGGCGGCTCAGTCAGCCGAGAAGCGCCTGGACAATCTCACGCGCTACAAGGAACAGGCCGAGCGCGATCTGGCCGATCCGGCGCTCTATGCCGACCCGGCGGGCGCGGCGCGTATCGTCACCTTGAAAAAGAAGCTGGCCGAACTGGAACGCGACATGGTGAAGGCCGAAAGCGACTGGATCGCCGCGCAGGACGCCCTGGAACAGGCGGAAGCTCTCTCTGCGGCGCAATAGACGGTCGGACCGCTTGCGACGGCCTAATCTTGGCGTATGAACGAAAACGGCCGGCGCAGGTGACTGCGCCGGCCGTTTTGTTTCGATCGTCGGTTAGACGTCTTTAAACGCTGGCCGCTTTGCGCGACATGCGCTTGCGCTCGTTGGGATCGAGATAGCGCTTACGAAGGCGGACCGATTTCGGCGTCACCTCGACCAGTTCGTCGTCAGCGACGTAGGCGAGGGCCTTCTCCAGGGTTATCTTGATCGGCGGCGTCAGCACCACCGCTTCGTCCTTCGACGTCGTGCGGATGTTGGTGAGCTGCTTGCCCTTGAGCGGGTTCACTTCGAGATCCGAGCCGCGGCTGTGCTCGCCGATGATCATGCCGGCATAGACCTTTTCGCCATGGCCGACGAACAGCGGACCGCGCTCCTGGATATTGAACAGCGCGTAGGCGACGGCGGTGCCCATTTCGGTCGAGATCATGGTGCCGACGTGGCGCTGGCCGATGACGCCCTTGTAGGGCGCGTAGCCGTGGAACAGGCGGTTCATGACGCCGGTGCCGCGCGTGTCGGTGAGGAATTCGCCGTGATAGCCGATCAGGCCGCGCGACGGCGCGATGAAACGCAGGCGCATCTTGCCGCCGCCGGCCGGGCGCATGTCGGTCATTTCGCCTTTGCGGGTCGAGACCTTTTCGACGACGACGCCGGAATATTCCTCGTCGACATCGATGACGACTTCTTCCATCGGCTCCATCTGCTGGCCGGTCGCTTCGTCGGTCTTCATGACGACGCGCGGTCGGCTGATCGACAGCTCGAAGCCGTCGCGGCGCATGGTTTCGATCAACACGGCGAGCTGCAGTTCGCCGCGGCCGGAGACCTCGATGGCGTCATTGCCGGCCGCTTCGGTGATGCCGAGCGCGACGTTGCCCTCGGCTTCGCGGAACAGGCGGTCGCGGATCTGGCGCGAGGTCAGCTTGTCGCCCTCGGTGCCGGCGAGCGGCGAATCGTTGACCGAGAAAGTCATGCTGAGGGTCGGCGGATCGATCGGCTGCGCCTTGAGCGGTTGGGTGACGGCGGTGGCGCAGAGCGTGTCGGCGACCGTGGCCTTGGTCAGGCCGGCAATGGCGACGATATCGCCTGCCTGAGCCTCTTCGACCGGCACGCGCTCGAGGCCGCGGAAGGCCAGCAGCTTGGTGATGCGGCCGGTTTCGATCACGTCGCCGTCGCGCGTCAGCGCCTTGATCGCCATGTTCTGCTTGGCGGTGCCGGAATTGATGCGGCCCGTCAGCAGGCGGCCGAGGTAGGGATTGGCTTCGAGCGTGGTGGCCAGCATGGTGAATTCGCCGTCGAATACGGTCGGCGCCGGCACATGCTTGATGATGAGGTCGAACAGCGGGTTCATGTTCTCGCGCGGCGCGTCGAAGCTCTCGGCGGCCCAGCCGTGCTTGGCCGAAGCGAACAGCGTTGGGAAGTCGAGTTGGTCGTCCGTCGCGTCGAGCGCGGCGAAGAGATCGAACATCTCGTCGTGCACTTCGTGGGCGCGCTGGTCCGGCTTGTCGACCTTATTGATGATGACGATCGGGCGGAGGCCCAAGGCGAGGGCTTTGCCGAGCACGAACTTGGTCTGCGGCATGGGGCCTTCGGCCGCGTCCACCAGCACCGCGACGCCGTCGACCATGCTCATGATGCGCTCGACCTCGCCGCCGAAGTCGGCGTGGCCCGGGGTGTCGACGATGTTGATCCGCGAGTCTTTCCACGCCACCGAGGTACACTTGGCAAGAATGGTAATGCCACGCTCGCGCTCGATGTCGTTCGAGTCCATGACGCGTTCGCCAACCTGCTGGTTGTCGCGGAAGGTGCCGCTCTGGCGCAGCAGGCAGTCGACGAGCGTGGTCTTGCCGTGGTCGACGTGGGCGATGATGGCGATGTTACGGAGATTCATGGGGCTCGAGTCTTATATAAACGGGGTCTGTGGGACATGCGGCGGCGCAACATACTGACCTTGAGGTCAAAACGGAAGTCCGACAGTGGATAAGGGCCTTTCGCGCGGCGAAGACTGTCGCGGCAACGGCATTTGTGCCTAAAACGGACCGTAAGTTGCGTCGAGCGCGGTTTTTAAGAAACATGTCACGATCAAGCAGGAGGCTCTTATGGTGAAAAAAGCGGTCAAACCGGCAAAAAAGCCGGCTAAAACCGTCAAGTCGGCAGCGGCTCAGGCGAAGAAACGGATTCATCAGGCTGCCCTGGAGCACAGATCGATACGCCGGGAGGTCGTCCATATCCCGGGCGGACGGGAGCACAAGAACCCTGTGCCGGCCCTCATTCGCATGGGCAATATGGTGTTTTCGGCGTCCATCTCGGGCGAGAAGCCGGTGACGGACGAGGTCTCGCCCGATCCAGCCGAGCAGATTGCGCTCGCCTTCTTAAAACTGCGCCAAGCCGTCGAAGCCGCCGGCGGCACCACGGGCAACATCGCCCGCATCAATTTTTACATTCCGGAATCGGGATTGCGCAAAGACCTGACTGAGATCATCAACAAGGAATGGCTGGCCATGTTCCCGGACGCGGAAGACCGGCCGGTGCGCAAAGTCTTTCCGATGGATGTGCCCAAAGGGCTTCACATTCAGTTGGATTTCATCGCGGTGCTTTGACGGCCATATGACTCACCGCTTGTTCCAGATCAAGGGCGGGACCTGGTATCGGGAGTAAAAGCCAAAATGGATCGACGCTATCGTCGATTCTGAAACCGTAAGGTTTGAGGCGTTATGACTGACCATCCTGCGCCCAAGTCCTTGCCGGGGGCTTCGCGCGACATTCTGCCGTTCCGCCGCGGCCTGCAGCTTGTGCGGCCGATGCCGTCGCGTCTGCCCATGCCGACGGTCCTTCGCGTCTCGCGATCGCCGCACCAGCGGATCGCGCATGGCCTGCCGGCCGTGTGCGCCTTCACGCTGTTGGCACGTCAGCCGCTGGAGCGGCTGGCCAACGGCGAAGGCCTGCCGGCGGGCGAATTGCGGCCTCACGCCATTCATGATCTCCGCGTTGCGGCCCGCCATTTGCGGGTCTTGCTCGCCGCCTTCGCGGATTGTCTCGACGCCGAGCCCGTGGCCTTTCTGCGCCGCGAGCTTGCTTGGCTGCAGCATCGCTTGGCGGCGGCGCGCGATTGGGACATTTTCATCCAGTCGCTCGCCTCTCTTGTATCGGAAGATCCGGATACCGTGTGGCTGCTCGCGGCGGCGCAGCGCAGGCGCGACCAAGCCTATGACACGGCGCTAGCGGTTTTGAACAATCGCCGCTATGGGCGATTGATTTTGCGCTTTCGCTTCTGGCTCGATTCGCTCGATGTCAGCGATCGCGGTGAGGGAAAAGTGGAGGACATTATGTCCGCCCATCTGAGAAAGCATTTCCGCAAGCTCAGGCAGGCATTGCGCCAAAAGAATTTGTCCGACGCGGATCTGCACCGTCTGCGTTTGCGCATGAAGAAGGTGAGCGACATCGGCCGGCTCACCAAGCCGCTCTATCCAGGCGGTCGGCGGCGCCGCTTCATCGACCGTTTAGCCAAAGCGCAAGAGACGTTGGGCAAGCGGCAAGACGCCGTCGTCGGCCGTCAATTGGCGGCCGAGCTTGGCACACTTGCGCCCGAAGTGGCGCAAAAAGCCATCGCAGCGATCATCGAGCGAGAGACGGTCCGGATCGCCAAACAGACCGGCCGGTTTGAAGCGAAGAGCCCGCGGCTCTTTGGCCTCAAGACGTTTTGGCGAAAGGCCGTTTGATCGCTTGTTCGCTGTGCGCCGGCCATGTCGTCTCGAAGGGGACGACATGGGAGAGAAACTGCTCGGCGCTGGCGCGCCAGGACTGGCTGAGCGCGAAGGCGCGGCAGGCATCCGGCGAAATCTTTAAGGCTTCGCGCACGGCGTAGCCCAAGTCTTCGTTGAGCACGCCAACCGGTTGCCCCTGCAGCACATCCTTCGGGCCCGGCACCGGATAGGCCGCCACGGGTACACCGCTAGCGAGCGCTTCGAGCACCACGTTGCCGAAGGTGTCGGTGCGGCTCGGAAACACGAACACATCCGCCGCCGCGTAATAGCGCGCCAATTCTTCACCGCTTTTCGAGCCGACGAAGCGCACGTTGGGATATTTGCGTTTCAGGCTGGCGAGCTGCGGGCCGTCGCCGACGACGACCTTGCTGCCCGGCGCGTCGAGGTCAAGGAAGTCGGCGATGTTCTTTTCCACGGCGACGCGGCCGACATAAAGCAGAATCGGGCGAGCGTCCGGTAGGAAGCTCTTTTCGCGCGGCTTGAACAGCTCGACATCGACGCCGCGGCCCCACAAGCCAAGTTTTTTGAAGCCCTTGCTGGCGAGATCGTCACGCAACGTATCGGTTGCCACCATGGTGCAGGCGGCAGCGTTGTGAAACCAGCTGATGACCGGATAGAACCAGCGCGCCGGAATATGCGCGCGCGCCTGGATATATTCGGGAAAGCGCGTGTGGAACGACGTGGTGAAGGGCAATTTGCGCTTGATGCAGTAGTTGCGCGCCGCCAAACCGAGCGGGCCTTCGGTCGCCACATGGACGACGCAAGGCTGCATGCCGTCGATCATACGCGACAGCAACCGGCCCGGCAGGAAGGCGAGGCGGATTTCCGGATAGGTCGGGCAGGGCATGCTGCGGAACAAGTCCGGCGTGATGAAATGCACGTCGTGGCCCATCTGACGCAATTCGCCGCCGATGGTGTCGAGCGTACGCACGACACCATCGACCTGCGGATACCAGGCATCGGTAACGATGAGGATGCGCCAACTCTTTTGCTGGAAATCGCTCACGCTGCTTGCGCCTTTTTGGCCGCGACAAGCACCGGCAGGGCGCTGTCTTCGGCCCAGCGGACGATTTCAAGGCGGCCGTCGGGATGTTCGACCATCGCCGTGCAGCTTTCCACCCAGTCGCCATCGTTGCAGTAGAGCACGCCTTCAATCTCGCGGATTTCCGCGTGATGGATGTGGCCGCAGACCACGCCGTCGACGCCGCGCCGCTTGGCTTCCTCGGCGACGGCGTGTTCGTAGTTGCTCATATATTCGACGGCGTTCTTGACCTTGTGCTTGAGATAGGCCGAGAGCGACCAGTAGGGATAGCCCAAGCGCTTGCGCAGGGCGTTGAACCAGTGATTCGCCGCCAGCGCGAAGTTGTAGGCGGCGTCGCCGAGGAAGGCGAGCCACTTGGCGTATTTGACGATGCCATCGAACTCGTCGCCATGGATCAGCAGCAGCTTCTTGCCGTCGGCGGTCTCGTGGATGAATTCGTTCATCAGCGTCACGCCGCCGAACTGGAGGCCGTCATAGCCGCGCGCCAGCTCGTCGTGATTGCCGGGGATATAGACGACGCGAACGCCTTCGCGCGCCTTGCTGAGGATTTTTTGGACGACGGCGTTATGGCTTTCGGGCCAATACCAGTTCTTCGAAAGGCGCCAGCCGTCGATGATGTCGCCGATGAGATAGAGATTGTCGCAGTCGTGTTGGCCGAGGAAGTCGAGAAGCAATTCGGCTTTACAGCCGCGGGTGCCGAGGTGAACGTCGGAAATCCAGATCGTTCGGTAGCGCTTGTTATTCCAGGTCATTGCGGTCATTCCACCAATCCCCTGATTTCAGTGGTCGCTGCTTTCGTCTCTAGCCCGCACGCGTATATTGTGCTTAGAAAGTGACTGTCTCATACATCTGGTGGATGACCGTCGTATGACAGCGATTCATAATTTCTCGTTTCTCGCATTTGAGCCCTGCCAATGAACCGAGCCGCCGCTGCCCTCTCGATGCCCGTCCCAGGACCAGCTTCACGACGCATGCTGCTCGTCTTTAACCCAACGGCGGGTCGCCGGCGCGGGCGACTGGATGCGATCTTGCGCAACTTGCGGGCGCGTGGCTGGGAAGTCGCGTTGCAGGAGACCACCGGGCCGGCGGATGCCACGCGCATCGCCCGTGAAGAGGCGGGCCATTACGATGTGCTGGCGGTGGCTGGCGGCGACGGCACGCTCAACGAAGCGGCCAATGGACTCGCCACACGAGGCTCCGCTGTCATGGACGCCGCGCCGGTTCTTGCCGTGCTGCCGTTCGGCACCGCCAATGTATTGGCTCATGAGATCGGCCTCGGCATCGACGAAGCGCGCATCACCGACGCGGCGGCGGGTGGACGCCCGACGCAGATTTATCTCGGCCAAGCGAATGGCAGACGCTTTCTTTTGATGGCCGGCGTCGGTTTCGATGCCGCGGTGGTCGCCGGTGTCGGCACGGCATTGAAGCGCCAGCTCGGCAAGGGCGCCTATGTCTGGCGCATGGTCCTCGAGCTGTTCCGTTACAGCTTTCCGGTCTTCACGGTGACGATCGATGGCGTCGCCTATCCCTGCGCCTCGGCGATCGTCGCCAAGGGGCATTTCTACGGCGGGCGCTTTGTCTGCGCGCCGGACGCCAAACTGACCGATGCCGATTTCCAGGTCTGCCTCTTCCTGTCGGCCGGGCGCTTGGCTGTGCTGCGCTACGCGCTCGCACTGGGCATGGGAAGGTTGCACAAACTGCGCGACGTCAAGTTGGTCCGCGGCCGCGACATCCGCATCGACGGCCCCGTCGGCTCTCCGGTGCAAGGCGACGGCGACATCATCGCCACCTTGCCGGCGACCCTGTCGATCGTTGCCACCCCCATCACCGTGCTGTATCCGGCATGACTCTTCCGGCCATCGAACATGCCGACGTGGTGGTGATCGGTGCCGGCGTCGTCGGCCTTGCCGTGGCACGCAGCTTGGCGTTCGCCGGGCACGAAGTCATCGTACTCGAGGCGGCGGACGCCATCGGCACCGGCACCAGCTCGCGCAACAGCGAAGTGATCCATGCCGGCATTTATTATCCGCAGGACAGCCTGAAGGCGCGGCTCTGCGTCGAGGGCAGCCGCCGCCTATTCGACTATTGCACCAGCCACAATGTCGGCCATCGCCGTTGCGGCAAATTGATCGTCGCCACCGACGAGGCGCAGATGGCGGCGCTTGAAGGCTTGCGCGTTAAAGCCCACGCCAATGGGGCCGAGGAGGTCCATTGGATCGCGGCGGCCGAGGCGCGGGCGATGGAGCCGGCGCTGGCTTGCGTCGGCGCGCTCCATTCGCCGATGACCGGCATTATCGACAGCCACGGCTTGATGCTCGCCTATCAGGGCGAGGCGGAAGCTAAAGGGGCGATGATCGCCTTTAACGCGCCAGTGACGGGCGGCGTGGTGGAGGAGGGCGGGATTCTCCTCGATGTCGGCGGCGACAATCCGATGCGCCTCAAGTGCAAGATCGTCGTCAACTGCGCTGGGCTCTTCGCGCCGATGCTGGCTCGCCGCATCGCCGGCCTGTCGCCGGACAGTGTGCCGGCGAACTATTACTGCAAGGGCAATTACTTCACGCTGGCCGGCCGCTCGCCCTTCACGCGGCTGATCTATCCGGCGCCTGAAGTCGCCGGGCTCGGCGTTCATCTGACGCTCGACATGGCGGGGCAGGCGAAATTCGGCCCCGATGTCGAATGGCTCGATGTGACGGACGGCGCGCCGCTCGATTACGTGGTGAACCCGCGCCGCGGCGACGGCTTTTACGCCGCCATCCGCACTTATTGGCCCGGTTTGCCGGACGGCGCACTGCAGCCGGGTTATTCCGGCATCCGACCCAAGGTGCAGAGCCCGACCGACAAGACCGGGGCCGATTTCATCGTCCAGGGCCCGGCGGACCATGGTGTCGCCGGCCTGGTCAATCTCTATGGCATCGAATCGCCGGGGCTGACCTCGTCCCTGGCGCTCGCCGATCTGGTCGCGGCCAAGCTGGATTAGTCATCCGCTCGCGGTCCGATCAGCGTATTGAGGCGCATGGCTTCCCCGTCCCCCATCCTCGTCTGGTTCCGCCAGGATCTCCGTCTCGCCGACAATCCGGCGTTGGATGCCGCCGCGCGCTCCGGCGCGCCGGTCATCCCGGTCTATATCCATGACGAGCAAGCGCCCGCCGACTGGCCGATGGGCGGCGCGAGCCGCTGGTGGCTGCATCACAGTCTTGGGGCGCTGGCCGAGGATTTGGCCAAACGCGGCAGCAAGCTGGTCCTGCGGCATGGTCCCGCAGGGGCGGTGCTCGACAAGCTGATTGCCGAGACCGGCGCCGAAGCCGTGTTGTGGAATCGCCTCTATGAGCCCTGGGCAACCCAGCGCGATGCAGCGATCAAGGCAGGGCTTACAGCCAAAGGCGTGAAGGCCGAAAGCTTTAACGCCGCTTTGCTGTTCGAGCCCTGGACGGTGAAAACCGGGGCCCATGGAAAGAAGGAGGGCGGGCCCTACAAGGTCTTCACGCCGTTCTGGAAATCCTGCCTGGCGAAAGACGCGCCGCCGCTGCCGCTGAAAACGCCCAAGGCACTCGCGGCGCCGAAAACGTGGCCGGCGAGCGACGCGCTGAAATCCTGGGCGTTGCTGCCGACTGAGCCCGATTGGGCGGGTGGTCTGCGCGCCGCCTGGACACCGGGCGAGGCGGGGGCCCAGTCCAAACTGGACGGCTTTCTCAAAGTGGCGCTCACCGACTACGACGCGATGCGCAACCGGCCCGACGTCGACGGCAGCTCGCGCCTCTCGCCCCATCTGCATTTCGGCGAGATCGGCCCGCGCCAGATTTGGCACCGGGTGCAGGCGCTGTCGGACGCCGGCAAGGTCTCGGCGACATCGGCCGCCACCTATCTCAAGGAGATCGGCTGGCGCGAGTTCTCCTACCACCTGCTATTCCACTTCCCGAGCTTGCCCGAGCTACCGCTGCAGGAGAGCTTCGCTGCCTTTCCTTGGCGCACCGACCCTGCGGCGCTGGCCGCCTGGCAGCGCGGCCGCACCGGCTATCCGATCGTCGATGCTGGCATGCGGCAGCTGTGGGCGACGGGCTGGATGCACAACCGGGTGCGCATGATTGTCGGCTCCTTCCTGGTCAAGCACCTGCTGTTGCCATGGCAGGCGGGCGAGGCGTGGTTCTGGGACACCCTGGTCGACGCCGACCTCGCCAGCAACGCGGCGAGCTGGCAGTGGATCGGCGGCTGCGGCGCCGACGCTGCGCCCTATTTCCGGGTATTCAATCCGATGCTCCAGGGCGCCAAGTTCGACCCCAAGGGCGAGTATGTCGCCCACTGGGTGCCGGAGCTGGCCGACCTGCCGGCGCCGTTGATCCATGCGCCGTGGACGGCGTCCGAGATCGAGCTGCGGGCGGCCGGCGTGGTGCTCGGCCAGACCTATCCGGCGCCGATCGTCGAGCATGCGGGCGGGCGGGAGCGGGCTTTGCGGGCGTGGAAGTCGCTGCGTGAAAGTGTCTGAATCGCGCCTTTTAATTAATTGAAATAATTCATAAATTCTTATCTCTTAAAGTGATTTCTCAACTATAAGTGCGGCTTATTCTGGCGCGCTTGTCCCCTATCGCCCTTGCATCGCGGGGGCCCGCCCGTCATTGATGCGCCCTCCCTTTTTCCCCAGTGAGTACCGCCGCATGTCCGCCGCCAAGATCCCGATGATCCGCCTGCAGAACGGTCGTGATAAACGCGCCCGCTTCGGCCACCCCTGGGTCTATTCCAACGAGATCGACATGACCCCCGAGGTCAAGGCGCTGCCAGCCGGGACGGTCGTCCGCCTTGACGCACCGAGCAGCGAGCCGTTGGGCGTCGGCCTGTTCAATCCGCGCAGCCTGATCGCCATCCGCATGTTGAGCCGCGATCCCAAGGCCGTCGTCGATCAGGCCTTCCTGGCCGACCGGCTGACCAAGGCGCTGGCCCTGCGCGACACGCTCTATGCCAAGCCGTACTACCGGCTCGTTCATGCCGAGGCGGATGGCCTGCCCGGCCTGATCATCGACCGCTATGGCGATGTCCTCGTCTGCCAGTTCAACACGGCGGGCATGGACCGGCTGCGCGAGCCGCTGCTCGCCGCGCTCGACGATGTGCTGGCGCCCAAGACCGTCGTGCTGCGCAACGATTCGTCGGCGCGCGAGCAGGAGGGCTTGGCCCAGGGCGTCGAGATCGCCAAGGGCAAGCTGCCGAGCCCGCTCAAGCTGCAAGAGAACGGCGCGACCTTCTTCGCCGACCTGGCCGAGGGCCAGAAAACCGGCTGGTTCTACGACCAGCGCGAAAACCGCGCCTTCATGGCCGGCCTCGCCAAGGGCCGCCGCGTCCTCGACGTCTACTCCTACGCCGGCAGCTTCGCCGTCCAGACGGCCCTGGCCGGCGCCACCGAGGTGATCGCCTGCGACCGCTCTGAGCTGGCCCTGGCGCTTGCCGAAAAAGCGGCGGAAGCCAATAAAGTTTCCAGCAAATTCAAAACTCTGAAGGGCGAAGCTTTTGCAGAGCTTGAGAAGCTGCAGGAGGCCAAGGAAAGCTTCGGCGTGGTCATTTGCGATCCGCCGGCCTTCGTCAAATCGCAGAAAGACCTCGCCACCGGCTCGAAGGGCTATCGCAAGATCGCCCGGCTTGGTGCGGGACTGGTCGAGCCGGGCGGCTTCCTGTTCGTCGCCTCCTGCTCGCACAATATGGAGCCGGCGCGCTTCGCCGAAGAGGTCGCCAAGGGCGTCGGCGCCGCCGGCCGCACAGGGCGGGTGATCCGCTCCGCCGGCGCCGCACCCGATCACCCGGTCCACCCGCTGCTGCCGGAAAGCGCCTATCTCAAGGCGCAGGTCTTCCAGCTCGATTAGAGCCCGCCTGACTACGGCGAACTTCGAACGAAAAAGGCCCCGCCAAACCGGCGGGGCCTTTCTGCTTCAGGCGCCGAGTCTTACTTCGCGAGCTTCTCGACCCAGGCGACGTACTTATCGACGAAGCCGGAGAGGAACTTCTTGCTGTCCTCGTTGGTGATGTTGCCGTCGCCGTCGATCAGGTCCGGCTTAAATTGGAGATAGACTTCCGGCTGGCCGAGCGTCGGGATGTCGAGATAGAGCATGATGTTCTTGAGATGCTGCTGCGCCATCGAGGTGCCGGGGCCGCCGTTCGAGGTGCCGCACAGCGCGCCGGGCTTGCCGGCGAAGGAATTCTTGCCATAGGGCCGCGAGGCCCAGTCGATGGCGTTCTTCAGCACGCCGGGAATCGAGCGGTTATATTCAGGCGTGACGAACAGCAGACCGTCGACCGAGGCGATGTCCGCCTTCAGCTTGACCACGACCTCGGGCATGTTCGCCTCAAGGTCCTGGTTGTGCAGCGGCAGGTTGTCGATCGCGATGTGCTTGAACAGCAGACGGTCGCCGGCGAGCTTTTCCAGCGCCTTGGCGAGTTTGCGATTGATCGAATCCTTGCGGATGCTGCCGATGATCAGGCCGATAGTCTTGGGCATGCGAGTCTCCAAACAGACGGGGTGGGAACCGTACGGAACGGCCGGAGCGCGAAAGATGGGGCGATCCTAGGCCGAAAGGACGCAGCAGGCTATTCGTCCCAGCCTATGGTTTTATCGCCTAGGCCTTCTGATTGAGCGTCCGCAGGTCGGCGATGGTCTTGTCGGGGCTGATATATTCCGCATCGGTGCGCAATTCGATCAAAGCCGGCCGATTGGCGGCCAGGGCGCGCTCG
The DNA here is from genome assembly GCA_947474495.1 of Rhodospirillaceae bacterium. GTDB lineage: Bacteria > Pseudomonadota > Alphaproteobacteria > SMXQ01 > SMXQ01 > CAMAVH01. The sequence goes on along the minus strand of CANJIM010000035.1, from coordinate 1,567 downwards.
AACACGGCGGGGAAGTCCGCGTCGTCGTCCACCACTTCGCCGAACAGGCCGTAGGAGCGGGAGAGCTCGGCGAAGTTCGGGTTCCGCAAGTCCGTGCCGACGACATGGCCGGGGAAGTGGATTTCCTGGTGATAGCGGATCGCGCCATAGATGCCGTTGTTCACGACGATGATGATGAGCGGCAGGTTCTGCTGCGCGACGGTGGCGAGCTCGGCCATCGCCATGGTAAAGCAGCCGTCACCCGCGAAGGACACGACGGTGCGCTCGGGATAGCGCAGCTTGGCGGCGATCGCGGCGGGAAAGCCGTAGCCCATGGCGCCGCCCTTGGTGGCGGCCTGAGTGCCGAAGCCGCGATAGCGGTAATAGCGATGCACCCAGATGCAGTAATTGCCGGCGCCGTTGGTGACGATGGCGTTGTCGGGCAGACGCTCGCCGAGGAAGCTGACGACGCGCGCCATGTCGACCTTGCCGCGGCGTTCGCCGGGCGTGCGATAGGAGTCAAATTCGGCGCGCATGGCGAGGCGCGCGTCGCGCCAAGCGGCGGGTGGCTTCACCTTCATGGCTTTCAAGGCGGCAGCGGTTTCGACGACGCCGGCATGAATCGGCAACACCGATTCGAAGACGCGGCCGAGTTCTTCCTTGCCCGGATAGATATGCACCAGCGGCTGAAGCGGTTTCGGCGGTACGATCAGGCTATAGCCTTGCGTTGAGGCGTCACATAGACGGTCGCCGACTACGATGAGCAGATCGGAATGTTTGATGCGCGCGCCGAGCTTCGGATTGATGCCGAAGCCGAGGTCGCCGACGAAATGCGAGAAACGGTCGTCAATAATGCCCTGCGAGCGGAAGGCGCAAACGATCGGCAATTCGTTGGCGGCGGCGAAATCCTTGATGTCCTCGGCGGCCTCAGGCGTCCAGCCGGGGCCGCCGATGATGAGGATGGGCCGCTCGGCCTTTTGCAGCATCTCTTGCAGCTTGGAGAGATCGTCGGCGCCGGGGGCGGGACGTTCTAGCGGAATCGGCGCGACGTCGGCGGCGTCGGACAGCTCGTCGAGCACGTCTTCCGGAATCGACAGCACGACGGGGCCCGGCCGGCCGCTCGCGGCGATGTGGAAGGCCTTGGCGACCATCTCCGGGATCGCCGCCGTATCAGTGATCTCCGTTGTCCATTTGGTCATGCCGCCGAACACGGCTTCGTAGTTCATTTCCTGAAAGGCTTCGCGGCCGCGTTCGGCGCGCGGCACCTGGCCGACCAGCAGCACGAGGCCGGAGGAGTTCTGCTGCGCCGTGTGCACGCCGATGGCGGCATGCATGGCGCCGGGGCCGCGGCTGACCATGCAAACGCCAGGGCCGCCGCGCATCCTGCCGTCGGCTTCCGCCATATGGGCGGCACTGGCTTCATGGCGGCAGGTGACGAACTGGATGCGGTTGGCATTGCCGAGCAAGGCGTCATACAGCGGCAAGGCGCTTTCGCCCGGCACGCCGAAGGCGCGGTCGACGTCGTGGGCGAGCAGGGCGGCGACGAGTATCTCGCCGCCGTTACGCATGGTCATCGCTGCCACCACTC
>CANJIM010000034.1 GCA_947474495.1 Rhodospirillaceae bacterium | reverse complement strand
CTCCTCGCGACAAGAGCAGGGGAGCGCCGCGCGGCCATGACCATCTTTCTCAACGACGACCATATCCGCCATCTGCACGACAGCGGCGCCGTCACCATGGCCGATTATGTCGAGGCCGTCGAAGCCGCCTATCGCGACCAGGGCACCGGCGATTTCCAGATTCTGCCGCGGCAGAATTTCTGGATGGAACGCCCCGGTCAAACCAAGCCCGGCTCGCTCAAGCTGGGCGGCGGCCTGCTCATGACGGTCGGCGTCATGGGCTGCTCGATGTATTCGACCGGCTACGGCGGCGGCATGAATCTGTGGATCACCGCCTATTCCGCCGTGACCGGCGACGTTGAAGCCATCCTGCATTCCGGCCAGATCGGCCCGATGAAGACCGGCGCAACCTCCGCCATCGCCGCCAAATATATGTCGCGCCCCGATGCGGCCGTCGCCGGCATCATCGGCAGCGGCGACCAGGCGCGCACGCAACTCATGGGCCTGATGGTGGTGCGACCCTTGCGCGAGGTGCGCGTCTACAGCCGCGATGCCGAGAACCGCGAAAGCTTCGCCGCCTGGGCGCGCCAAACATTTCCCCAATTGACCGTGCTCGCCTCGATGAGCGCCGAAGCCGCGCTTGCCGGCGCCGATATCGTCGTCACCGTGACCAATTCCAAGACGCCGGTGATCGAAGCCGGCTGGATCGAGGCCGGCGCCCATTGCAACTTCATCGGCGCGCATTATCCGGAACAGCGTGAAGTGGACGAGGCCGTGCTGAAGCGTGGCCGCATCATCGTCGACGATTTCGACCAGGCCTTTCACGAGAAAGGCGAGCTGATCATCCCGCTCAAGGCCGGCGCCATCAGCCGCGACATCGTGCTCGGCGATATCGGATCAGTCATCGCCGGCAAGGTCACGCCGCGCGTTGCCGAGGACGACATCACGATCTTCCTGTCCGGCGGCACTTCGCTAGAATATCTCGGCTCGTCCGCCATGCTGGCGCGCAAAGCCAAGGCGGCCGGGCTCGGCCAAACCCTCGACGGCGGCAATTAAGCCGCGCCTCTCCGCAGGCCCCGGAGACATTTCACCATAGAATCAATCGCCCTCTGTTTTGCGGGGCGACATACGCAAATCGCAATACAGCCCCCCTGGATTCGAGATAGGCAATCGGGCCGCACCTGGGGAATACTCAACCAAACGGGGAAGTCGAAGCGTCGCTTTTTGCCAGGAGGGTGGACATGCCAATGTCGCCGCTGCTTCGCCGACTCGCCGTCTCGTCCGCCCTTTTGGTCGCCGCGCTGGCGCCCGCGCTATCCATCGGCGGGCCGGCGCAGGCGGCCCCCATGCCCGTCGATCTCGAATTGATTCTCGCCGTCGATGTGTCCGGCAGCGTCGATGCCATCGAGGCGCGCCTACAGCGCGAGGGCTATATCGCCGCCATGACCAGCGACAAGGTCATCAAGGCCATTCAATCGGGTCCCTACCGGCGCATCGCCCTCTCCTATGTCGAATGGGCCGGCGAGCAATATCAGCAGACCATCATGCCCTGGACGCTGATCGAGAATCTGCAAGACGCGCAGAATTTCATGAGCAAGGTCGCCGATTCGCCTTATGTGGCGATCCGCTGGACCTCGATCAGCGCCGCCATCGATTATTCCAAGGCGCTGTTCGACAAGAGCCCCTATGAGGGGACGCGCCGGGTCGTCGACATCTCCGGCGACGGCAAGAACAACCACGGCCGCGATCTCGCGGCCGCACGCGCCGAGGCGCTTGCCGCCGGCATCGTCATCAACGGCCTACCGATCCTCAATAGCCGCTCGGGCGCCTACGATTCCGGCGGGCCGCGCGGCTGGCCGTCCGATCCCGACCTCGACATCTACTACCAAACGCAGGTCATCGGCGGACCGGGCGCCTTCATGGTGCCGGCCGAAAGCTTCGATACCTTCTCCGAAGCCGTGAAGTCCAAACTGATGCGCGAGATCGCCGGAATCGCGCCGGGCATTCCCATCGAAGGCGACTCGCAATTCGCCTACGGGCCGCTCACGGAAAAGCAGCAGGACGCTTCGGCGCAGTCCGCCGAATAGATCGGACGTTGCTCCAACAAAAAGGGCGCCCCCGCAGGAGCGCCCTTTTTCGTTTCAAGAGCCGGTCTGCTACTCGACAAACGCCTCGAGCAATTCGACCGGATCGCCATATTTGCTCGCCATCTCGATCACTTTGGGGTCGCGCAGCGACATCAGGAAACCGTTGTCGATCAGAGTGGTATTGCCGGCCTTCACGGTGGCATCGAAGATCACGCAATCCTGGTGGATATGCGGCTCCTCCCAATAGGGCACGACGCGCTGCATATATTCGCTAGGACGGTTGCTGTCGGTGCCGAAGTGCAAGGCGCCCGCCGAATTGGAGCCCGCCGGATAGATATTGTAGCGCGGCGCCTTCGGATTGAAGCCACAGCCGAGTTCGTGCAGCAGGGCCTCGCGGCCGACCAGCATGTCGCGCAACACTTCGGCGTCGAGCGAGCGGCCATGCACCTTCTCGACGATGCCATCCTTATATTCGATGCCGATCTTCTCCTCGAACGGCTTGGGGAAACCCACCGCCCATTGCGGGAAGACCACGCCGCCCATCTCCGGACGGGCATGCGGATCGCGCTTAAAGCAGCTGTGGGCGTATATGTTGGGCCCGTGCGCCGGCAAGTAATGGACGTAGCAGCCATCGACATCGCCGGTGTTCTCGCCGCGCCAGCGGTTATGCTCCAACAGGTTCTTCACCATTTCGGGCTTGAACTTGATCACCAGATCGGTGCCGCGCGCGTCGGCGAAGGTCATGTCGAAATCCCTGTCGCGCGGGTACATGCGCGCGGTGGCGCGGATGATCTCGCCGACCAGTTCGACCGGGAAGCGCGCCTGCGGCGTGTTCAGCACGTCGAGATTGCGGAAATAGGTGATCTTGATCCAGCGCTGCCCCTTGTCCTTGCGCAGCTTGTTGAACAAGGGATAGCCGGTCGAAGCGAACCAGGTCGAGACGACGAAATCCGCCTTTTCGATCAGCGCCACCGCTTCGGGCGGCGGCTCGGTGATCTGGCTGGTGTGGTGCATGAACTCCTTGGGCTTGCAGCCACGCCCGAGCGCGATACCCGTCACCGCATCGACGACGCGGCGGTCGAGGCCCGGATCGGTGAGGAACACGACGTTGTCGCCGGGCCGGATGGCGAACACTTTCATCATGTTGTCGATCGCCTGGAAGTAGTTGCGCAGCTCGGTCTGCGGCAACAGCTTTTCCGGCGGCATGGCATTGGCGGTTTTGCCGGCGAGGATGTCGGCGATGGTCGGGCCATGATTGGTCATAAGTCTCTCCCAGTCTGATCGGCGAACCTCTCGCGGGCTCTGCGCCGTGGTTGGTTTATTTCATTGTCGGCATGATGAATTCAGCACCCGCGCGGATGCCGGTCGGCCAGCGCGACGTCACCGCCTTCAGGCGCGTATAGAAGCGCACGCCTTCCATGCCGTGCATGTGATGATCGCCGAACAGCGAGCGCTTCCAGCCGCCGAAGCTGTAGAAGGCCATCGGCACCGGAATCGGCACATTGACACCGACCATGCCGACCTGCACGCGGTTCACGTAAGCGCGGGCCGCATCGCCGTCGCGCGTGAAGATCGCCGTGCCATTGCCGAACTCGTGATCGTTGACCAGCTTGATCGCCTCATCGAAGGTTTCGGCACGCACGACGCAGAGCACCGGCCCGAAAATCTCTTCTTTATAAATGCGCATGTCGGCGGTCACTTTGTCGAACAGCGACGCGCCGATGAAGAAGCCGTCTTCATAGCCCTGCAGCTTCATGGCGCGGCCATCGACGACCAGCTCGGCGCCTTCCTGCACGCCGACATCGACGTAAGATTTCACCTTGTCGCGGTGCGCCGCCGTCACCAACGGCCCCATCTCGGCCTCGGGATCGTTGCCCGGCCCCACTTTCAAGGCGCGCACGCGCGGCGCCAGCATGCTGATCAGCGGGTCCGCCGCCGCACCCACCGCGACCGCGACCGAGATCGCCATGCAGCGTTCGCCTGCCGAGCCGTAGGCGGCGCCCATCAAGGCATCTACCGTCTGCTCGAGATCGGCGTCGGGCATGACGACCATATGGTTCTTGGCGCCGCCGAGCGCCTGCACGCGCTTTCCCGCCGCCGTGCCGGTGCGATAGATATATTCGGCGATCGGCGTCGAGCCGACGAAGCTCACCGCTTGAATGTCCGGATGGGCGAGGATGGCGTCGACCGCCTCCTTGCCGCCATTGACGACATTGAGCACGCCGGGCGGGCCACCCGCCTCGATGAACAGTTCGGCCAGGCGCAGCGAGCAGCTCGGCACCTTCTCCGACGGTTTGAGGATGAAGGTGTTGCCGCAGGTGACCGCCATCGGGAACATCCACATCGGCACCATGGCCGGGAAGTTGAACGGCGTGATGCCGGCGCAGACGCCGAGCGGCTGGCGCAACGAATAGCCGTCGACGTCGGTGCCGACGTTTTCGCTATATTCGCCTTTCAAGAGATGCGGGATGCCGCAGGCGAATTCGACGACTTCCAAACCGCGCTGCAGCGAACCGAGGGCGTCGGAATGGACCTTGCCATGCTCGTTGGTGATCAATCGGGCGAGCTCGTCGGCATGTTTCTCGATCAATTCCTTGAAACGGAACATGATGCGGGCGCGCCGCAGCGGCGTGGTCGCCGCCCAGCCGGGAAAGGCCTTTTGCGCGGCAGCGACAGCGGCAGAGACCTCCACCGCGCCTCCCATGGCAACGCGCGCGGCGACTTTACCGCTCGCCGGATTGAACACATCGGCATAGCCCACGCCGCCTTTGGCCGATTTGCCGTCTATGAAATGCTGAATGTCCGCCATGAGGTACGCGCGCGCTCCACTGATTTTATTTGGCGTAATTTTAGGCGGCGCGGACGCAAAGGTCCAGCGAGCCGCATTGCGAAATGAGGGCGGCATGTTCAATCGAGAATGCACGAAATAGCCGCCCACGCTCGGGCAAGCGGACGGGAAGCTCCGCGCAGCTAGATTTCGCGCAGGATTCCGTCGCGCGTCCGCATAAAGAGCTTCACCTCGTTCTCGCGCATGGCGTAGTCGCTATTGGCATGCAGGCTGATGCTGCCGCCATGGGCGATTGTGACGTTGTTATTGGTCGCGATGATGCGGATCTGAGCGCCGTGGCCGATGCCGGAAAAGCCGGTAAAGCGCCGCTCGCTCGGCACAGTGACATAGACCTCTTCGAAGCCATCGGCGGCGATGATCTCGCCGTCCGTCACTTCCGCAAATGCCCTCGAACGTCGATCTTCGAAGGCGATCTCTCGCATTTTATCGCCGTCGCGCATCAAGGTGAGACAGACGCCCGGCACGAGATAACGGCCGATGCGGCAGGCGTAAATATCCGACGACTGCGGAATATAGACTTTGCGTTCGACATTGGCGTTGGTCAGAGAAAATTTCTGGCCCTGGCTATAATCGCTCGGCAACAGACGCGGCACGAGCTCGCCGTCGCCGCGCCCGCTTTGCAAGCTGATCGGACCCTCGTTTTGCAAGCGAATCGGTTTCAAGCCGTCGCTGATCGCCGTCGTGTTCGCAGAGTCGTTGAAAGCGATGGCCTGGTTGTCCCACATCAGCGGCATCGGGCCGCCCAATTCGGGCAAATGCGCCAGCGTGTTTTCGACATGACGCTGGGTGCGGAAGAAGATGTTCTTGCTGATGAAGACGCCATCGACCTCGGCGCCCTTGATGTAGCTGTAAACGATCGGCGCCAGGAACCGCAGATTGCGCTCGATCGCCGCGCCGGTCGAGCCGATGAAGTTTTCAGAGACGACGATCGACTTGAGCTTGCAACCGGTATCGCAGCCGATCGACACGCCGACGCCGCCGTCTTTGGTTTGCCGCAGGATGGTGTTGTTGCGAATCATCACGCCGTTGATGATCGGACCGGACAGCCCCTTCTTGCCGGGGCTCAGCAAGATCGCCGCATGATGCGGCAGCCCATAGCCGCAATCGACGAAGGTGTTTTCCGAGATGAAGGTGGCGCCGTTCTCGATGTTGAAAAACAGGCCATATTCGCTGCAGTCGGAGAACACATTGCCCGACACGATGCAGGGAAACGGGCTGTCCCATGCCGTCTGAATGTTGAAGCCGAAGCGGGCGCGCTCGACCCGGTTGTTTAAGTAGCGCGCTTCCTTCGCGTAATGGAAATTCTCCACGCAGGCATGGGCGGCATCGTAGAGATGGTTGTCGCGGACGACCGCAGAGGCGCTGAAGGAAATGCAGTCGCCATTGGTGGCATGCAGTTCGCAGCCCTCGACCAGCACATCATCGATGAAGCGGCCGCCGCCATAGATGATCTCGCCGCGAAAATCATGGGCATGGACATTGCGGACGACGATGCGGCGATGGTGCTTGTCCTCCTGGATATAAATACCCTTGTGACTGATGTCCCAGCCGCCGGGCGCTGTTTCGTTCGCCGGCCAGGTGCGGTCGCCGTTGTTGCCGGGGCGCACGCCGCCGTCGATCGCCAAATTCTCGATCGTGACGTTCTGGCGCGCCGATTGCGCGTTGTCGCCGCCGACGATGAACAGGGCGCTGCCGCGCCAGACGGCCCGGCGCGCATCGTCCTCATACCAGCGGTTCAGCTCATAGTGCGTCGTCGGATCGCCGCCGCCGAAGGTGCGGAACAGCAGCTTGGTCAGAGCCACGCCGTCGCCGCGTAAGGTGACGTTGTCCCAGGCGATATGCAGGGCGTGGGCGCGCAAACGGTCGGCGGCGACGCTCGCTTGCGGCTGAATGCGGTAAGTGCCCGCCGGCAGATAGACGATGCCGCCGCCAGACCGGCCGATCTCGTCGATCGCCGCCTGAATCGCGGCGGTGTCGTCGGCGACGCCATCGCCTTTGGCGCCGAAGCCCTGCACATTGGCGACCGGGCCAGGCAGATACCGGCGCAGCGCCTCTTTGCTGACGGGGCCGTTGGCTGGAAACAGCGCGTCCATATCGGTCATGCGATCAGGCGCCTTCTCGCGCGGCCAGCGGGATGCTCATGGTGCAAAATTGCTGCCGTCGTCGAAGAAGGTCGTCGGCGATGGCAAGGGCTGTCGCTCTTCGGCGCAACCGCTAAGGCCGCAAGCCGCAGCGAAGAGTGCGGCCGCGCTGCTTTGCAGCATGGCACGCCGGCTCAAGGAAAATGGCTCAGTGCCCGCGATGAGGCTGGGGGCGAGCCGCAACGGCCGCAAACGGTTCACACGGGCTGCCTTCAAGAATGAATGAACAGCCAAAGTTGATAAGGCTGCCGGCCGCGCCTGTCAAAGCCCGCGCGAAGCCACTATGAAAAGGCTCAGGCTTCTGCCGGCTCGCCGACATCGAGCGGGGCGATGAGTTTGACCCCGGCGATCTGCACACCCTTGCCGGTGCGGCTGCTGCGCTGGTCAAGCGACACGGGACGGCCGTTCGGGTCGTTCAGCCACAGGCGCAGCAAATGGCGTTTACGCGCCACCTCCGGCCAATCCTCATAACCGCGCCGCGTGTGCAGCATGACCCAATTGTTGAGAAATTGGATGTCGCCGCGCTCGAAGCCGATATCGACGGCGCATTCGTCGACCGTGTGGCGATAGAGTTCCACGGCTTCTTTCTGGGCCGTGGTGAATTGCGGCACGCCGGGCAGCTTCTGCGCCTTGTCGATCACGGCGCCGACGCCGATGGCGCTGAAATAGCCCTCGGCGAAGGAAAAGATCGGCTGCTTGAAATACGGCAATTCGCCGGGATTGATCTCGCCGGTGCGCGAGCGATAGAAGTCCTCGGTCAGCGCTTTCACCAAGTCGGGCCGCTGCGCCAACATGCGGTTGTAGACGGTGACAGAGCTGGCGACGCGGCTTTCGCCGCCCGATTTGGAGGTCTGCAGGCAGAGCAGGCCGACATAATCGCAGCCGTCGGAATGAAACCGCATTTCGGCGTTGGTCATGTAACCGCGCGTTTTCGGATCGGCGTAGTCGCCGCCGAGATCCTTCACATGGCCCAGAATATGGCCATGCTTGTTCTGCGACATCGGGTTGCCGAGATAGCAGCCGAGACCGAGATAGGCGATGGCGGTTTCCTCGCGATTCAACGCATCGAGCGGGAAATGCCGCATCATGACGATGCCGCGTCCGTCGAGCAGTTCGCGGCGAATGTCGCGCAAGGTTTCGCCGAATGCGTCGAGGGGGAAATCGGCGAGCGACACAGCCTCGATCGGTTTGCCGCTGCGTTGAAAGGCCGCGACGGCCGCCTGCAACTCGGCGGCGTCTGCGTCGGTGATCTCATAACTCCAGGTCGAGACATTGCGCAGTTCGTTGGCGAGCCAGCCTGCGGGGTCGACCACGGGATCCATGGCGCGCGCCGGGGTGCGGCGCGCTTCGATGTAGCTTCGGAAGTTGTCCCGCAAACCGCTGGTCGAGATATTCATCTGCGCCTCCTGCCCCATTTTACTTCAGCATTATCCGATGAGGGGCGCCATGCAAGAGCCGTGCAATGGAGCAAGTGTGGCCGTCCGAACCATCCTTTTGAGGGGTTCGCACACCGTTTCTTTCGCCAATTGAAATGGTTGAGTTATTCGCCCTAGCCGGTGGCGCGACCATAAGGCAGCACCTTGGCCGAACGGCCCGCGGCGCGCGGCAAATAGACGAAAACCGTAGTGCCAACACCAGGTTCACTGACGATTGCAAGTTCGCCGCCATGCAGTTCGACCAAGACTTTCGTTAAAGGCAGGCCGAGGCCGGTGCCCTCATAACGCCGCGATAACGAGCTATCGACCTGCCCGAAGGCTGCGAGAGCGATGGGAATCTCATCCTTGGTCATGCCGATGCCGCTGTCCGTGACGCGGATCTCGACGCGATCGCCGTCCGCTTCGCGTGCCGCCAGCACCAAACTCCCACCCGGATTGGTGAATTTAACGGCATTCGACAAGAGATTGAGGACGATTTGACGCAGCTTGGCGGTCTCGCCGATCACCAGCAGCGGCGTTTCGGGGTAGATCACGTCAAAGCTCAGCTCCGCCGCACGGCATTGCTCGCGGATCATTGTCGCGGACGATTCCAGCACGCGGCGCAGATCCACCGTCTCCGGCATCAGCTGCAGCTTGCCGGCTTCGCTCTTGGCGAGATCGAGCACGCTGTTGATGATGTCGAGCAGATGGCGGCCGCTCTGCAAAATGTCCTCGGCATAACCGACGTATTTCTGGTTGCCGATCTGGCCGAGAATCTGACCGGAGATGATCTCCGAAAAGCCGATCACGGCGTTGAGCGGCGTGCGCAGCTCATGGCTCATATTGGCAAGGAAACTGGTCTTGGCCATGCTGGCCTCTTCGGCCTCGCGCTTGGCCTGTTTGAAATGTTCTTCGCGCTGCTTGATATCGGTGAAATCGCTCAAGAACAGAAAGAAGCCGCCGTCCTGCGTTTCGCTCCGGCTGAAACGCACCCAACGGCCATCGTCGATCTCGCATTCCCCTGCCGCGAACAAGGCGCTGTCGCCGGCAGGCACCATGTCGGCGCGGCCACTTGCCTCCATGCGGCTGGCGATCTTGCTTGTGATCAAAGACATCACGCTGGAAAAGTCAGCGCCTTCCACCAGATAAGGCGCCACAGAAGGGAAGAAGTGGGCGATCTGGCTATTGGCAACGACGATTTTGCCGTCTGCATCGATGAGCGCCATGCCTTCCTGCGAGCTTTCCAACGCGTCGATCAAGCGGTTCTGCGCCGAGCGGCGCTGCGCCATTTCGCGCTCCATCATGACGCGGATGCTTTGCTGCATGAACGACATTGAGCGCAGCAAAGCTCCTGTTTCGTCCCGGCTTCCCATCGGGATCGGCATATTCAAATCGCCGGCTGCAATGCGGTCGGCAACAACAGCCGCAGCGGACAAAGGCCTTAAGATGCGCCGCGCCAGCAGGAAGCTGATGATCGCCGACAAGACGAGCGCCAAGGCCAAGGCGCCCAAGCTGTAATATTCATAATCGTTGATTGCCCAGATCGCTTTGCGGCGCTCGACGAATGTGTGGCCAGCGATCAGCTCGGTCAAAACATCGAAGCGATCGACCAGCTGGTTGCTCAAACGCAGAAGTTCGCCATCCGTCACCGGATCGCCGCCCGCCAAGCGATGCGCATTCCACTCGGCGAAGAGATGCTTGATCTCGCCGATGACCACACGTTCGTTCGGCGCCAACGCGCGCTGTTCGGCAACCGAGAGGTCGGCGAGAAACACCTCGCGCAATTCGCCAATCAGCTTATCGATCTCGGCGTAGTCTTCGCCCGGCGCGATGGCACGGCGCAGCAATTCCTTGTCCATGCGCGAAAAGCTGAGGCTCGCCGAGCGGGCGTAATTGATGGCCATCAATGGGCCATCATAGGTTTGCACCACAAGCTTACTGGCCGCGAACAGCACGTAAAGGCCGTAAGCGCCCAGCCCACCTGTGATCAGTCCCATGGCGACGAACGCGGCAAAAATAGCCGTGCGTATCGAGCGCGCCTTGGATGTCGTGGCTTTCGCCAACATGGAATCCTTCAAACTAAATCGTTCGCACCATCGCGAACGGTGACGATCAGGCCCGCTATTTCACCGTCACGATCAAGAGCATTTTCGGGTGGATGTGGCACTTCACGTCATAAAGACCGGCCGCGGCGAATTCGACCGGGATGACATTGCCCGGATCGGACTCCGCCGAATCGAATTTGAAAGCGCGCGAATCGATAAAGATTTGATGGATAAACTCATCGTCGTTATTGAACCGCACCGTGTCGCCACGTTCGATGGTCAGCTCCTTCAAGTTGAAGGCGCGTCCCTTTTGCGAGACGTCATGGAAGCTTTTCGCGAAGGCCAGGCTACCCGTCAGCGCCGCCGCGAAGGCCACCGCCGCCACCAGCAGCTCGCGCCACGGGAATGAGAAGGAAAGAATGCCCCGGGTCATCGCGTCACCACGTCTCTTTGCATCGCCGCGAGCAAAGCCATCAGGCGGTTCTGCGTGCGGAAGGGAATATCGAGTTCGTCCATCGCCAGTTGCAGGTCTTCCGCCAGAGCATTGAATTTTGCTTGGTTGAGATGCAGGCCTTTGTGAGAGGCGTACATGTCGCGCCCGCTATATTGGCAGGGCCCACCGGCGATCTGGCATATCTGATCGGAAATACGCGACTTCAATCGTTCGATGTTGATGTTGTCGAACTCATCGAGAATACGGGGATCCGTCAGCCATTTCGTCATGGCCACATCGATGACCTTCACGATGCTGTCCTTGCCGCCGAGCCCTCGGTAAAGCGAATCGTCTGAGGCGTTGCTATGGCGCGCGAAACCGGCCGCGACGGTCGCGGCGGCGAGCAGGCCGATGAAAGCGGCGCGCATCACGCGCGGCCACGGCGGACGATGGGAATGCGCGATGGACGGCATCAGAATCCTGCCTGCAGAGAGACGTAGAGGCCATTCTGCTCTTTCTGTGTCGCAATATCGCCCAACATGGCATATGCGACCGTGAGCGAAATGTTCTTGTTGAGGAAGAACGCGAGGAAGATGTCACCGGCGTTCTCTTCCTTGGCAAAGCTGAGATTATCCGGCTTGGTGCGGCAATCCACGCCCAGCGCCAATTGGCGAGAGAGCAAATAGGCGATGGAGCCTTCGAACTGCAGCTTGTAGTCGTCGTTCTTATCGCCGCCGAAGCCGAGAATGCCATATTGATTGGCGCGCGTTTCTCGCAAAGTCACGTTCGCCAGCAGGCTTTGGGCGAGGAACAGCTTGCTCGCGGCTAAGTAGTAGTCGACGCCTTCATCATCCTTCGCGCCGATCGCGGTCAGCGTGCCATGCCGGTCGTTGGCCTTGTATTGCGCACCGAACGCCACCTGCGGCAGCCATTTATCCTGGTCGTAGATCGCATCGCCGAACAGCCGCACCTTCGCTCCGACGATATCCTGATGAAACGTAAAGCCTTGGCCGAGACCGAGCAGGATTCCGGTATCCTTGGTGTTGAAGGCCTGACGCGCATAGGAGAGTTCGACGCGGTCGAACAGACCGACGGCGATGCCGCCCGTGTTCAGATCGAAATCGGAGAGGCCGACGAAGGTGTAATGAACGTTGGCGCCGATGGCGTCGCGCGTTCCATAGCCGGAGATGAGAGCCCACGGCACCAGGCCGCTGCCGCCGGCACCTTCGATCTGCGAGACGCCGCCTGTCGCCAGCAGCTTGCCGCTATCGAAAAGCTCGTCGGCAAGACTCGGGGGCGCGCCCGCGAGAAGCAAAACCGCGCCACAGAGGGTCCCCCTCAGGCTGCGCAGAACACCAGACATCATGTGGATCCATGTTGGAAAACCGAGCGGCACGCGAGGTCTAACTAGAAATCTTTTCTCTTAATTAACCCTTAAACGCGCTCTATCTGGCTGCGCGGGGGCGGCGGAAAGCCGCGCCAGAGCTAGCTTTTTCTGCTTCATGACCTTTCGCGAGCCTATTTTCCATAATGCCCACTGCCATACGATTGTATTCATAGACGCGCGTTCAGCGGGCGGATGAGCAGGAGGATCCTCCGGGGTCATGGGAAACAAGAAAGGCCCCGCGCTGCCGCGGGGCCTTTCCTCAGAGCCGGCCGAGACCTGGTTCAGCTTCGGCTATTTGCCGACTTCTTTTTCGCCGGAACCACCGGTGCGGAAGGCGTTCACACGCTCGACGATCTCTTTCGGCGTCTCATAGAGGCGCACCAGGAGATCGGTGATCTCCTCGCCGCTGATGGTGTCGATCTCGATATTCTGCTTTTGCGCGTCGGCCAACAGCGCCGGATCCTTGGCCACATCCTGAAACGCCTTGCGCAAGGCAGCGGCGCGATCGTTGGGGATCGACGGCGGCGCGGCGAAAGGACGGCCCATCTCCTGGGTGGCGAAAACCAACTCGAGCGCACGTTTATCCTCTGGCTTTTGCACCAGATCCATCATCAACGGTACGTTCGGCAGCTCCGGATGCGGCTTGAAGGAGAACTGCGCCAGCATGTTGAGCTTGTTATCCGTGATCCAGTTCGGCCGCGTGGTCTTCAGGCTGGCCCAGCCGAAACCGCAACGGCCTTCCACCTCGCCGCGCTCCATAGCGAGCGGAATTTCCGAGCCGCTATAGCCCCGGATGATCTGGAATTTGGTCCCCAGCATGGCATTCATCATGCGCGGCATGACCGAATCGGACGCGGCAGCGGCGTCGGAGCCGACCGGGATGGAGACTTTCTTGGCGTCCTCCACGGTCTTCACCTTGGATTCATGCCAGGTGAAGCAAACGCTCGTCTGCTTTGCCATGCTGCCGATCCAGGTGAACTTGCGGCCGTCGAACTGCGTGCCGCGCGGCGCAACCAGCGGCTCGAGGCCCATGCGTTCGTGGAAGATGCCAAAGGACAGGCCATCCTTCGGCGCAACGCCATACAGGAAGTTGGCGAGCGTCAGCCCGGTGCCGCCCTCCATAATCTTGAGAATTGTCGTCGGGTTGCCGGGAATGTGCTTGCCGATATGCATCTCGAGCAGGCGCGCATAGGCGGAATAGGCGCCAGCGGCGGAATGGCCGCTGTAGATCGTCAAAGTCTTGCCTTTGTAGAACTCGGCGGCGGATTGCGCGTGCGCCTCTCCTCCGATCACGCTGGCGGCGGCGATTAGCGCGAACGCAGTTGTGGTGGTAACGAACTTGGCTGGCATTGGTCATCTCCCAGTCAGCGAGGCGTATACGCCTCGCTTGTTGCACGCGTTTAATGGACAGCGCGCCGCGCCGCGATGATCATTCGATCTTGGGGCGTGCGGGCGCGCTGGTTATTGTCCGGTGATTTTACCCGTCCCGCAGCATCCCGCCCATAACAATAACGAGAGCCATGCCGGCCGCGGGGAAAGCTTACGCGCTACGCCGGCTACCGGCGATGTGCTACAGATCGCACCGATCGAAGTGCGGCAAACGGAGCGGCGAATGCGCAAAATCTTCATCATCGGCATCGGCGCGGGCGATCCAGACTATATGACGATTCAGGGAATCAAAGCCCTCAATGCCGTCGATGTCTTCTTCATGCCGGACAAGGGCGCCGACAAGGACGGGTTGCAGAAGCTGCGCCGCGACATCTGCGCGCGCTTCATCGAGAAGGCAACTTACCGTTTCGCCGAAATGCGCATGCCAGAGCGCGATATCCGCGAACTTCCCGACTACAAGGACAATATCGACAAGTGGCGCGCGGCCGTGACCGCGAGCTACGAGCGCTTCATCGCCGAGGAGCTGACGGACGGCCAATGCGGCGCCTTTCTCGTCTGGGGCGACCCGGCGATCTATGACGGCACGATGCGTATTCTCGATGAGATCCTCGCCAAGGATAGTCTCGCCTTCGACTATGAGGTGATTCCCGGCATCGGCGCCGTCCAGGCACTCGCCGCCCGTCACCGCGTGCCGCTCAACCGGATCGGCGAATCGGTGCAGATCACCACCGGGCGCAAGCTCGAAGCCGGCTGGCCGCAAGACGCGGAAAATCTCGTCGTCATGCTCGACGGCCGCCAGGCTTATGAACGCGTCGTCGAGACGGACGTCGAGATTTTCTGGGGCGCCTATGTCGGCACCGAAGACGAAATTCTGATTGCCGGACCGCTCGCGGATGTCGCCGAGAAAATTACCGCCGCGCGCGAGACGGCGCGGCAGACGCATGGCTGGATCATGGACAGCTACTTGCTGCGCAAGCGTGAGGCCAACTAGCCTCGTCTGTGCTTTTTGTGACCATGCGCGCTTCGCCCAACCCGCGGCACGCGCCTTTCATCGACAGATCAAGGCGGCCTTCCATGAAAGGCGGTCGGCCACAGTTGAAATGGACCCCCCGGCCCCCGATATGTGCCGTTCCAACATAAAGGGGCAACCATGATGACGGACCTCAACGCGGCGCATTCCGGCAGCTTCATGATCGGCGGACAAACCGCCGTCCATCGTCTCGGCTTCGGCGCCATGCGCGTCACCGGCTCGGGCATTTGGGGCCCTCCGGCCGACAAGGCCGGTGCCCTCAAGACGCTGGGGCGCCTGCCTGAACTTGGGGTCAATTTCATCGACACCGCCGACAGCTACGGCCCGGACGTCTCGGAAGAGCTGATCGCCGAGGCGCTGCATCCCTACCAAAGTCTCTTCATCGCCACCAAGGCCGGCCTGACGCGGCCGGGCCCAGACCGCTGGAGCCCCAACGGCAAGCCCGACTATCTGATCGCCCAGGCGAAGAAGAGCCTGAAGAAGCTGCGCACCGAGCAGATCGACCTGTGGCAGCTGCACCGCATCGATCCGCGCGTGCCCGCCGGCGAGCAGTTCGGCGCGGTCAAGGCGCTGCTCGACGCGGGCGTGATCAAATATGCCGGCCTCAGCGAAGTCTCGGTCGCCGACATTCAGGCCGCACAAAAGATCTTCCCGGTCGCCACCGTGCAGAACCGCTACAACCTCGCCGACCGCGCGCATGAAGACGTGCTCGATTACTGCACCACCCAGGGTATCGGCTTCATTCCCTGGTATCCGCTGGCCGCCGGCGACCTCGCCAAGCCCGGCTCGCCGCTCACCGCCATCGCCAAGGCGCGCGGCGCGACGACAAGCCAGATCGCGCTCGCCTGGATTTTGAAGCGCAGCCCGGTCATGCTGCCGATCCCCGGCACCTCCCAGGTCGCGCATCTGGAGGAAAATGTCGCGGCGGCGGACATTCAGCTATCGGACGTGGAATTCGCCGAGATCGACCGCGCCAGCAAGACCTTCAAATAGGGAGCAAGCGATGGACAAGACCTTTCCCGTCAAACGCACGGACGCCGAATGGCAGGCCAAGCTGACGCCGGAGCAATATTACGTCATGCGCGAGCATGGCACCGAGCGGCCCGGCAGCTGCGCGCTGCTGCTGGAAAAGCGCGCCGGCAGCTTCGCCTGCGCCGGTTGCGACACGCCGCTGTTCCGCTCGAAGACCAAGTTCGAGAGCGGCACCGGCTGGCCGAGCTTCGACCAGCCCCTGCCCGGCGCCACCGAAGACACCGTCGATCGCAGCCACGGCATGACGCGCACGGAAGTCCATTGCGCCACCTGCGGCAGCCATCTCGGCCATGTCTTTCCCGACGGGCCGCCGCCGACCGGTTTGCGCTACTGCATCAACGGCGTGGCGCTGAACTTCACCGCAGAAGAATAGAAAAACCGCCTGTCTTTATCTCGAGACAGGCAGTTTTCCCTTATTTAACAATATTTTAGCCCTTGGTTTTCTGCACATGGGCGCCGCGGCCGAAGCCCATGAAGCGCAGCAGCATGGTGATGACCAAGAGGCCGAGGATCAGTAGCACGCCGATCGCGCCGACGATCGGAATCTCGCCGCGATCCCATAGATTCCAGATGAAGACGCCGAGCACCTGATTGTCCGAGCCTTCGTAGAGGATCAGGGGCGTGCCGGCCTGCCGCACCGCATGCAACATCGACCACACCCAGACACCGACCAAGGTCGGCATCATCAAGGGGAAGAATACGCGCCACATGGTGCGCCAGTAAGGCGCGCCGGAGACCTGCGCCGCCTCTTCCAAGTCCTTATGGATTTGCAGGATGGCGGCATTGGTGGCGCGCGTGCCATAGGACATGAAGCTCACGGTGAAGGCGATGGATATCGCCAGGATGCCGCCGTGGATGTCGATGCCGTAATTGTCGAGCCGCAGGAAGACCCAGAGGAAGGCCAGGCCCATGACGATGCCCGGCACCGCATGGGGCAGGAAAGCCATCTGGTCGAGGACTTTGCGGCCCCAGAATTTGCTGCGCACGACGATCGTCGAAATCAGGAAGGAGACAATCACCGTCATGGTCGAGGTAATCACCACCATGATGACGGTGTTGAGCATGACCCGACCGATTAACTCCTGCCGGCCGAGTTCGAGATAGTTCTCGAAGCTCATCGACTTGAAGGCCGCCGTCGTCGGCACCTGCATGAAGGGCAGGAAAGACACATAAAGCAGGACGAAGAAGGGCAGGATGATCGATACCAGCAAGAACGCCGCGATCAGGGCGATGGCCGGCCATTTCCACCGGCCGAGATCCATTTCACGCGGCCGGTAACCCTTACCCGTGACGATGGTGTATTTCTCCGACTTGGCGATGACGCGCGAATAGAGCGTCGTCGCGACGACGGCGATCACCACGTAGATCAGCGCCAAGGCGTTGGCCTTGCCATATTCGGGAATGCCGGTCGCTGTGTGCAGTACGGCATAGATCTTCGTCGAGAAGACGTAAATGCCGCCCGGAATGCCGAGAATGCCCGGCACCTCGAAGACCTCCAATGCCGTCATCGCCTGATAGATCAGCACGGCGAGCAGGCCCGGCAGCATCAGTCGGAACGTCACGCGGCGCAGCATCGACAACGGGCCGGCACCGCTCATGGCGGCGGCCTCTTCCAAGGTCGGGTCCATCGAGCGCAACAGCGGCACGAGCATGAGGAAGGCCGTCGGCACAAGGCGGATGCCCTCGATCACCACCATGCCGGTGATCGAATAGACGGTGAACGGCATCTTCTCGAGGTTGAAGGCCCACATAGCGGCCAAGTTGATGAAGCCGATCTTCGGCGACAGCAGCAGCACCCAAGCCATCGCCTGCAACATGCCGGGCATGGCCAGCGTCATCGGCACGAAGCCGTATATCCACATCTTGCCGGGAATGTTGGTCCGCTCGACGAGCCAAGCAAGCGTCACCGCGATACTGAGCCCGATTGCCGTCGAGCCCGTCACATAGATCGCCGTATTGACGAACAGCGGATAGGTCGTCGGATCGAACCAGACATCCTCGTAATTGCTGAGGTCCATCCGCGCGAAGGAGAAATCCGTCGGCAGGGACGCCGTCGAGAAGCTGCCGAGCACGAGGAAACCGAGCGGTAGGCTGACCAACGCGAGCACGACCAGGAAGACGAGCCAATGCCACAGGTGGAATTGGGCGAGGCGCGGCCACACGATCTTCGCCGGCTTGGCCGTCGGCTCGGTCAAAATGGCTGTCATCGCCGGGCTCCGTTCAATCGATCACGATCAGTTCGAGCGGCCGTTTGCCGAGACGCTTGGCGCCGGTGGCGGTGACCGCCACCGTATCGCCGAGGCTGGCGCGTTCCTTGCCGTCGATCTCGACGAGACGCGGCTTCATGATGAAGGTCATGCCCTTCTGCAGCGGAATGCTTTGAAAAGTTTCCAGGTCTGACTTGCGCAGCAATGCCGGCCCGTCGTCGCCTAGGCCGCGCGCGTGCATCAGTGGAATACCGGTGCCGAAGCGGCCTTGGCCTTCCTTGGCGACGACGTCGGCATAGACCTTGAGCAACTGGCCGAAGGTGACGCCCGGCTTCATCGCCGCCAGTACCGCGTCGAAGCAGAGGCGCGACAGGCCGACCATCTCGGCGAACAGGGGGTCGGGCCTGCCGAGCGTCATCGGGGCCACGGCCTGGGCACCATAGCCGGCGTATTTCGCCTCGATCTCGTTGATGATGCGGTCGCCCGCCTCGACGATGCGGTTGGTCGGCACGAAGGACGAGCGGCGCAGGCCCGGGCCGGTGGCGAACAGCAGGAAGTTCGGCAACTCGCCGTCATTGGCGAGCAGGGTCGCCGTCATCTGGGCGTAGAGCTCCTTCTCGCTGACGCCCGGCTTGGCAGTGCGGACGCAGACGTCGATCATCTTCTCGACGATGGCGGCGGACTGCTCCAGCAGCCCGATCTCCTCGTCGCTTTTGAGCATGCGGACGTCCTGCATCAAGGCCGTGGCGTTGACGACCTCGGCTTGCGGCAGCGCTTCCTGAATGCCCGTGATAGTGGCGAAGGTGACGGTGCCGCTCGGCGCGCGGGCGAGGCCGGAAATGCCTGAGATGCCGATGCGACCCTTATCCAAGCCCAGTTCACGCGCCCGCTCGACGACGTTCTCGGCCCATTTGTTACGGCCATCGCGCACGTCGGAAATCCAGTCGACTTCGCGCTTCCACCAATCCGCCCGGTTATAGACATAGGCGGTGATGTCGCCTTTCAGCGGCACCACGGTCAGCACTTCCGTGGCGAAGCCGCCGATGGCGGTGACGTAGCGCGAATCGGCCATCATCTGGCCCCAACGCGCCGTGTTGGGCGACAGAACCAGCAGATCAAGCCCGTCGCGCGCCATGCCTGCGCGGATCAAGGCATGACGGCGGTCGCGCTCGGCCAGAGACGGCCGCGGCACCTCGCCCGGCCGCGAAGCGGCAGAGCGAGGCGCGGAGAGAATATCCGACATACGAACTCCTTATTCGCAGGCGATTTCCTGCACTTCGCCCTGAGCGCCGCCGCCATAGCTGATCTTGCAGCTCATGCCGGCTTTCAGGTCCCCACGCTTGGCTTCCTTGCCGGCGATGGAGATCTTGGTGCGACTGGCGTTGACCGCCAGCGTTTCCATGGCATCGTTGCCGCCTTGGAATTTGATCTCGCCGCCGGCCTTGTTGACCGCCATCAGGCCGGTACTGACCGTCTGCGGGCCGCGCTCCTTGCCGCCGAGCCAATAGGTGTCCCACAGCTTGGCAACCTTCGGCATTTCCTCTTCGAGCAATTGCGGCGTACGCGGTGCGGCTTCGCGGTTGATGGTCTGCTCGGGATAGAGCAGGAACACCGGCTGCTGCAGGTCGCGATGGATCGGCGGCGAGCCGTCGGCGTAGTTCTGCGCGATCTGGCCTTCCTTGGAGAGGAACCAGTTGATGTAGAGCTTGGCCGCGTTGGGATGCGGGCTCTTGTTCATGATGACCATGGCCGATGACGACACCGGAACCGGGGTCGGGCACCACCAGGAGATCGGAGCGCCCTTGGCGACCGACTGCGCGGTGCGGTAGGACGCAGTCGGGAAGGAGATGTCCATCTCGCCCGCCGCGACCAGCGAGACCAGCGCGTCGGCACCCTCTTTGCGCAACTGCGGCTTGACGACGTTGAACAGCTTGTTCATGAAGTCGTTCGACCATTCGGGGCCTTTCACGCCCCACAGCATGATCATGAAATTGTTCGGTCGATTGCCGAGGCCCATGCGGCCATTGCGCAACTGCGGCATATTGACCACGTCGTCCCAGGTCTTGGGCAACTCATCGACCTTCACCTTGTTGGTGTTGTAGGTCATGCACCAATGGCGGATACGCGGACCGACGTAATAGCCGTCCTTGTCGTTCATTTCCGCCGGCACGTTCGCCGAATTCGGAATCCCGTCGAGCTTGAGCAACGCGCCGGCCTGCTTGTAATCCGAGAGATTGACGCCGAGGCCTTCGACGATATCGACCAACACGCGTCCTTCGCGATAGGCGATGAGCGGCCGGATGTTGCGCGAGAACTGATCGCCGCTGCTGTAACGCACATCGAGGAACGGATAGCGCTCCTTGAAGGATTGCGTCATGACGTTGAATTCGCGGACATCCATCGAGCCGCTAATGTCGACTCGCTTTTCTTTCTTAGCGCCTTCAAGGACGGCGGCGGGAATGTTTTCGACTTCCTCGTTGAGTCCGACCAAGGTCGCCGGATCGAGTTTCATCTTGGCAAGCATCTCTTGCGTCGCCTTCGGCAGGTCGGCGGCCATGGCAGACCCTGCCGCCATCCAGCCGCCGATCAACAGGGCGCCCCACATGGGCGCCGACAGCACGCCCCGCACGCTGGCTTTCATGACGTTCTCTCCCTCGGTTTATCGTCGGCGGCTTCTGCCGCTCGATCGTGTCTTTTCGCGCCGGATGACGCGCTATGCCTACTCCGTGAACTCGACGAAATTGCCGCCCAGGTCGCGCATGTAAAGCGACCGAGAGATCGGCATGTTGGCACCATGCTTCACCGGCCCCTCGAACTTGACCCGCTTGTCTTCAAGCGTGCGTGCCACCGCGTCGACGCCACCCTTCTGCAGGCGCAGGCCGAGCCGCGGCGTACCGAGACGCTGTGTATCGGGCGTCGATTGATAGTTGCGGTTCGCCAGATAAACCGCGACGCTCGAACCCGAGTTGAGCGAGAAATAGAGCTGCGGCGTGGGACGCAGCGCCTTGCGTTCGGTTTCGAACTGCGAATAACGCTCGTTCCAGTAGCGCGAGCCAGGGATGGCGCTCGCCTCGCCGGCGGCCTTGGCCTCGACATAATCCTTCGCCGCCCAACCGACGCGATGCTCAATTGGCATCGACAGCCATTTGCCAAAGGCCTCTTCCGACCAGAGGATGTCATTCACTTCGATGGCGACGTGATCGATCGATCCGACCTTGCCGTTGGCGCGGGCCAACAACTGCACCCTGTTGCCGCAAGGATCGGTGATGTAGACATTGTCGTCCGCCTCCGACGGGCGATCTTCGCGATAGCCGAAGACCTCTTTGCCATCGGCGCGGACCGCCCCCAAGATCTGTTCGCGCGCCGCTGGCGAGACCGCATAGGCCTGATGGACCGCTGAAACAGCGAGATCCTCCTTTAGCGGCTTGACGTCGGCCAAGACCAGATACTGCCCGGACGGCGTGCGCAAGGTGGAGCTGCGCTCGCAGCCCGCCCACATGTCCTGCCCCGCCGGTACGAAGCCGAAGAGCTTTGTATAGAATCCCTGCGCCGCTTTGATGTCCGGCGTCTCGATGATCAGATGGCTCAGCCCTTCGACGGGCGAAGCCGCACTCTCTTTCAAGCTCATGCTGCCTGACCTCTCAACCGAGACCGAGGAAGTACGGCTTCTCGAAGGCCGGCGTGCCCTCGTCGCGCCGCCACAGGCATTCGAAAAAATTGCCTGAGGGATCCTTGAAGTAGACGGACTGGCCGAAAGGGCCCTTTTCCGAATGGTTGATCGGGCCTTCGAAGCCAATGCCGCGCTCTTTCAACGCCGCGACGGTCTTGTCGAATTGCGCTTTCCGCACGAAAAAGGCGCTACGAAAACCATCGAGGCCGCGATGCTGGTCGGCCGGCGGCTTGGGAAGCTTCTTTTCCGCCAGGGCCACGAAGAACACGAAATCCTCGGAAATGATGTAGGTGTCGTGGACGGAACGGCCGCGTAGCGTGTCTTCTGTCTCGAAGCAGACAGAGGATGTGCGTTTCGTCCCCATCACGTTCTCGTAGAATTCATGCGCCGCGTGCAGGTCGTCGACGCAAATGACGCTGTGGCTGATGCTGTTCATGTCGGCCATTACACGACCTCCTTCACGAATTTGAGTTTATCGACCTGCAGCTTGGCGCCGCAGACCATGGGGACCACCTGGGCCGCGTCGAAGTTGCGGCGCAGGATGACGCGGTCCGTATCGACCTCGACTTCGCCCTTATCGTTGATTTGGACCGGATGCAGACGCAGCGGCGGCAGCTTCAACACCGAACCGGTGCCTTCGCCCTCGCGGTTGAAGGTCGCGCCGTGCTTCGGGCAGTAGAAGTCGTAGAAGTTGTCGCGCCACTTCATCAGCCCATTCTGATGGGTGCACCATTGCGACAGCGCAAGAATTCCCTCTTCCAAGCGCACGATGAAAAACTTGTGCTCCTTGAACAGCTTGATGTCCTTGAGCTTATATTGGTCCGCCGGCCCGCAATTGATGACGCCGGCCTTCTCGACGCGCACGTCCGTGGCCTCGGGACCCTGCGCCTGAATCTGCCAGCGATGGCCGTCGGGATCGACGAGATCGACGCTATACTGGCCGGCGGCGCGGAACGCGGCGCGGTAGTCGCTGACGTCAAAGCCCTGCTCGCTCAGGCGCTTTTCAATTCGCTTGTATTCAGCCGGGGTTTTGACCAGCCAGGCATGGTGTGTCGAATTGGCGCCTTCGCGCTCGATGCGCACTTGATCGGCGGGCGTCTGAATGAACAGCACCATCTGTCGGCTATCGGCCTTCATCAGCGAATTGGCTTCGCCTTCTGACACGAGATTCCGACCGACGAGCTCGAGGCCGAACACCGACTGGTAGAACTTTTCCGACCGGTCAAGGTCGGCCACGGGTAGCACAAGGTGGCTAAAGCCCTCGCATAGCGCCATGGCGCTTTCCCTCCCTTAATTAAAGCTTTTTCAGAAGGTTAATCCCGCAAGACGCAGGCGGGTATCCGCCCAGTTGGAAATGCTGTCTTTCCAGCAGGACGAAGAGGGGGCGACGGCCTACTTCAGCGACACGTCGGTCAACTCTTGCTGCAACTCACAATGCGGCGCTGGCAGCACGGCCAGCTGCCCCTGGTCCAATGCCAAGCAATCTTGTGTGAAATCCAAGAAGGCCGCGATCTTCGACGGCGTATGGGCCGTACGTGGATAGAACGCCTTGATTGCCCGCTCAAAGTGCAACTCGCCCGGAAATAATTCGACCAAGCGGCCATTGGCGATGCCGTCGAGCGCGGTATAGGCGGGCAGGCGCGCAATGCCGACGCCAAGCTCACAGGCGCCATGCACAGTCACGCTGCTGTTGGTATGCAACATCCCCGTTCACCTTCACCACATAGACCGCGCCTGCCGCATCCTTGAAGCGCCAACGGTCGGTGGGATGCTGCGCCAAATGGATCAGACAGTTGAAGCGCGGCAAGGCAGGCGTGCCGGCGCTTGCCAGATAGGCAGGTGACGCGCATAGGTGATAATGCAGCGTGCCGAAGTCTCGTTTCTGCAAGCTGGAATCGGCGAGATCTGCGCTGCGGAAGGCTATGTCGACTTCCGATTCAAGAACGTTGGTGGCGCGATTGCCAACCTCGAACTCCACGGTGATATCCGGAAAGCGTTTCGTGAAATTCGAAACGATCCGCCACAACACATACTCGCCAAGCCCAAGTGCCGCAAAGATGCGCAAGCGCCCTTTCAGCTTGTTGGCTTTCTCCGGCGCCTCATCCTTCGCCCAACTCAACAAACGCATCGCTTCCGAGCAACGCTCGTAAAAGATCTGGCCCGATTCCGTCAGGGCGACGAAATGCGTCGATCGGTTGAGTAATTGGATCTGCAAGCTTTCCTCTAAGAAGCGTACGCGCTTAGAGACAAACGACGGCGACAGGCCAAGCTCGCGCGCCGCAGCCGAAAATCCGCCCTTGTCGACGACGCTGGCAAATATCTGGATATCGTTGAGATTTTCCATATTTGTCGATCTTCCTACGACAGCGGTCGTAGATAGGGACCGATCTCTGACCGGAGAAACTTGAGGAAGCGGTCGATGCGCACCGGCGTATGTTTGCTGCGCGGATAATAGGCACGCATCATCCGCGTGAAGCCCATTTGTCCAGAAAACAGAATTTTCAGCTTTCCCGATTCGATGCCGGCACGCGCGTCGTACTCCGGCAGTCGCGCGATCCCTGCTCCCGCCATGCAAACGCGAAAAATGACGGAGCCGCTGTTCGAACGCAGATCGCCTTTCACCGGCACATCGAGCGGCTCTCCGCGCGTCTCGAAACGCCAGACGTCGGACGACGGCTGCGCGGTATGAACCAGGCAGTTATGCTGCGCCAGATCTCCGGGATCATGCGGCTCGCCATGAGCTTCAAGGTAAGATCGGGCAGCGCAGACGTGATACATGAGATCGCCCAGCTCGTAGGACGCCAAGCTGCTGTCGGCCAACTCCGCCGTGCGGATCGCGATATCGACACCCTTTTCCGTCGGATTCGTCGAGCGGTCGCCGACCCGCAACTCCGTGACGATATCGGGATAAAGCCGCCCGAACTTCATGGCGATTTCCGGCAACACATGCTCGCCGAAGCCAAGCGGCGAGTAGATACGAATGCTGCCTTTGAGGCCTTGCGTCAGTCCGCCGATCTCCTCATGCAGCAGATTGAGCTCGCCGAGAATGCGGGCGCAGCGCTCGTAGTAAAAGTGCCCGGCATCTGTCAGGGACAAATGCCGGGTCGAACGCACGAAGAGCTGCACTTGTAAGGCGTCTGCCAGAATTTTAACGCGCCGGCTGACCGATGGTAGGGACAGATGCAGGCTGGCGGCGGCGCGCGTGAAGCTCCCGCGCTCCGCCACCATGACGAAGACTATGATGTCGTTCATATCCTCTATCTTGCCGTCGAGCATTATGCGTCCCGCTCGGTTGCGGCCGGCGTCACCGCCGGCCACGCCCCGTTACATCCGCGGCTGCTGGTTCTTGGCCAGCGCCTCTTCGATCCGCTTCTTCGCCTCGGCCAGGGCCGGCAGCTCTTTACGAGATGGCGTCTCGACTTCATAGCTCGATTCCAAGTGATGATGGCTGGCGTCGACCTTCGGCCGCATCTGGCACTGAAAATAAAAGTTGAAGCGAAGGAAATTCTTGTCGCCTGTGATGCGATGGGCAATGCCGCGCGGCACATAACCGATCTCGCCCGGCGAGAGGTGATGCACACCCCATTCCGTGTCGTTCTTCGCCTGGCCGCGGAATTGGAACCAGATTTCCTCGCTGTCGCATCCACGATGGAAGCCGTACTGCTCACCTTCGGTGTTATAGACGTCAACCTTGAACTTCTTGCCTTTGAACAATTCAGGTGCCCGCACACCGCCCTTGCCGGTGATACCGCAGAAATAGTCGAAGGCGCGCAACACGGTGACGCGGCGAGCACTGTTTGCGGTGGCGCAGCCGACCAACTTGGCGTGATCGCGCTCGATGACGATGGAATCTGCTTCATCGTTCCAGAACTCGGTGATCTCGAGGATCTTGCCCTTGCGAACCGGGAAGGCGACCGGTTCTGATTCCGAGTTGTCGCCCTTCCGGCGAACGTCGAACACTGTTTCTGTCAGCGGCTTGGCCGGATCGGCGGTCACCTCGAACTTCTCCCGCACCTTGGCGATGAGTTGATGGCACTGCGAATTGCCTATAATGCGATACGCCGCGCCTGTCGGCACATGCATGACATGGCCCGGCTCCAGGTGGAATTCGCCGAACTCGGTCTCGATCGCGGCCTTACCGGCGAACTGCAGGATCAGCACATCGTAGTTGGATGGGCGATGAAAATGCGGCTCCGCGCCGGTAATGAAGTGGCTTTCGACCACGCCGTCTTCCCCCGCCCATAGCACAGGGGCCTTGTTGCGTTCGCGATTGGTCGGTCCCGACATCACGTCGCAGATGCGGATGCGCGGAATCGGCACGCCACCGCTCTGCTGTGTGCCGACGAGTTCATCCTCGTCACGCTCAAACCACAGCTTTTGATCGCCGTCCCAGGTTGTCGCGAACTCTTTCACAATGCGTCCCATGACTTTTCCTCCTGTTGAACCATTTATCTCTTCGCGGGCGTCGGATGCGCCTTATGCCAACCGCCGCACGCCGCCGACGGCGGCCGTTGGCGGGATGAACCCCGGAATGGCGATCGCCTCGTCCATCGCAGCGATCACGGTCTGCCGCCCGGTGTTCCACAACGTGATTTTGTCGGACGGCAAATGTAGGCCGATGCGCTCGCCCGGCTTGTAAGAGGCTTGAGTCGCTGGCAGCAGCAGCGTGTGGCGTTCAGCGCCGACGGAAACGACATACTCCTGACGGTCGCCAAGAAAATGGCTGCGCTCGACTGTCGCCCGCACCACGTTCTCCCTCGCCTCGATGGAATGATCGGCGACGACGATCTGCTCCGGCCGGATTGCCACCATCACAGTGGTGCCCGGTGGTGCTGCTGAGGCATCTCCGGCCATATCGGAGCGCTCGACGACGATGTTCTCTCCCTCGACATGGGCCAGACGCAGGACGATTCGGCCGGTGCGGTTTTCCTGCACAACGCCGGTTACCGCGAACATCTTGCCGAGAAAATCACGCGCGAATGTCGTCACCGGGCAGTGATAGACGGCTTCCGGCGTGCCGAGTTGCTCCAAGCGGCCCTGGCTCATGATGGCAACCCGGTCAGATAGACTCAGCGCCTCCACTTGGTCATGCGTGACCATGACGACGGTCAGGCCCAACCGCTCCTGCAGCGCCTTCAATTCCTTGCGCATCTCGTCGCGCAGCAAAGCGTCCAGATTGCTCAGCGGCTCGTCGAGTAACAGCATACGCGGCGAGAAGACCAACGCGCGGGCGAGCGCCACGCGCTGCTGCTGACCGCCACTGAGGGCTGGAGCAGCGCGATCGCCGAGGCCGGTCAGCCCGACCAGTGCCAATGCCTCCTCGACCTTCTGACGCACTGTCGCCTTCTTCACCCAACGCAAGCGCAAGGGATAGGCGACATTCTCGAACACCGTCATATGCGGCCACAGCGCGTAGGACTGGAACACCATGCCCATGTTGCGCTTTTCCGGATTGACGAAAATCCGGCGTGCCGCCGAGGCCATGCATTGGCCAGCGACGAATATCTCACCGCCGTCCGGCTTTTCCAGGCCGCCGATCAGGCGCAGGCTGGTCGTTTTGCCGCAACCGGATGGACCCAGCAGCGTAAAAAACTCGCCTTCTCGGATTTGCAAATCGAGCCCGTGCAGCGCCGTCATATTACCGAAGCGCTTTTGCAGGCCTCGAAGTTCGATGAAGGGTCGCTCAATGAGATTATCCATGATGGTCCTTATTGATCCCGCACGCCGATATTGAGCCCGCAAATACGCGCGGCAATAGCGAGGCCCGTCGTCAGCAAGATGATGAGGAAAACTGTGATCGACGCTTCTTCGTGATAGCCGGCGGCGATCTGGTCGAGCGCCAGCACCGAAAGCGGGCGCGTCTCCGACGTTGAAAGGAAGATGACGGTCGAGGCGTTACGCGCCGCGAAGAGGAACTTGAGAATCGCAGTCAGGATTAGGCTTTGCGCCATCAGGGGCACGACAACGCGCCAATAGGTGCGCCAAAAGCCGGCGCCCGACATGCGCGAGGCCTCCTCCAGCTGCGGGCCGAGCTGAATGAAGTTGGCCTTGAGAATCTGTGTCGACAGCGTCACGCCACCGAGGATAGAGCCAATGATCAGAAGGCTGATGCTGCCATAGAGCGGCCGGAAGATCGGCGTGCCGAGGAACATCCAGAGTAGACCTAGACCAAGCAAGACGCCCGGCACGGCAGACGGTAACCAGCAGATGGCGTCGAGAATGCCACGTCCCGGCAATTTGGTGCGCACTAGGACATAGGCCGTCAGCGAGAAAACGACGGTGCCGATCAGCGCGGCGCTGCCGGCGATGATCAGCGTGTTCTCGAGCGATGAGATCAGCCCAGGATTCGTCAGGGCGTTTTCCCAGTATTCCAGCGTCCAGGTCTGCGGCAGGTGGAAGAAACCGAAGCGCGTCATGAAGGCGCCACCCGCCACGCTGAGTACCGGCACCACCACCGACATGGAAATGAGCAGCATCAGACCGCCGGCGACGACCCAGCGCCAGACGCCGATCTCGATGATCTTCAGCTTCATCTGGCTGGTCACGGTGACGAAGGTGCGCCGTCCGATCAGCCAGCGTTGCAAGGGGATCATGACGACAAGGAACATCAAGACGATGCTACCGAGCGCGGCTGCCTGGTTGATCATCGGCGGTTCACTCCGCACCAGATCGACGATCTTGGTCGATAGCACGTAAAAGCCCCACGGCGCACCGATAAGATATTCGACCTCGAAGGACTCGAATAGCCTCACCAGGCTGAGCATCAGCACGACAATCAGAGCCGGCGTCATCACGGGTAGCGTCACGCGCATCATGGTGCTGAAGGTGCCACCGCCAGACATGCGGCTCGCCTCCTCCATTGCTGCGTCCATGCGGCGAAAGACCGGTGTCAGCAGCATCACCTTGGTGTCGATGCCGCTGATGACATGGACCCAGATGATCCCCCAGAAGGAATAGATGTTGAACGGCGACGTTCCGAACCAGCTTTGGAAGACGGAATTGACCAGTCCGGTATCGGGATCGAGCAGCAGCATCCAACCGAATACCGTGGCGACGGTCGGATACATGAAGGAGATCCAGAACAGAAATTCGAAACCGCGCGAAAAAGGAATATTGGTGCGCGCCAGCACCCAGGCGATCAGCACGCCGAGCGGAAAGGTGATGAGTTGGCGCACCACGGCGACATCCACCGTGTTCTTCAGCGCCCGCCACACGCCCGGCGCACCAAAAGCCTCACGCCAGGCGCCAAATCCATAGACAGGCTCATGGACGATCGAGGCTTCGTTGAAGCTGTTGATAAGAATAACGACAAGCGGATAGAGCACGAGAAAGCCCATTGAGCCGATCAGCCCAATCATCAGCAGAAAACCCCAGCGCAGCGCCGGTAGGCGTGGCCAAGGGAGGGGGCCGGCGGCGTCGATCCGCGCGTCGGTCATTTCTTCGCTGCCTTGATACGCTGTAGCAGCGGCGACGTATCGTCAGATGCCCAGGTGCGGCCCATGCCGGCGCCATAATTGACAGCGGTCTTGTTGCCCTGCTGCTCGCCAGAAGCCTTGCCGAGCCACAACAGCGGATTGGCGCCGTCCTTATAGATGCCGCTGCGGAAGAATTCGCTTTTCACATGGCAGGCCTTCACCATGCCGACGACGAGCAGGAACCTCGCATCGAACGGCATAGTGCGGTCGACCACGAGCTCGACATTGGCCAGCGCCTCGCGCACCAGCGGCACGCTACCCACCTTGGGCTCTAGCGGGGTGAAGCCGCACGCGTCCCACTTGTTTTCCTTATGACCGGTAACCGCACCCGCATAGATCGCCGCGGCGAACATGCTTTCGTCCGGCGCGGCGATGACGAATTCTTTCGTTTGCATCATCAGCTCGTAGGTCTTGGTCTTGGGATCGACCGCGACCAGGAAGCAGGACGGCTCGATGCCCATCGGCGTGAACCACATGGAGAGCATGACGTTCAACGTTCCGTCCAAACCGCGCGTCACGACGAGCGCCGGCACGCGCAGCGAGAATGGCTTGTTGGCATGGGCGATGGTCTCGAACTCGTCGGGAGCCGGCCACGAGGTCTCGCGCGATGCAGGTCGCATCTCATTCATGAGGCTTACTCTCCCTGCATCTGCTTGTTGGCCATGATTTCCTTGGCCAGCTTGTCGATCGGCTCCAGGTTGGCCCACTCAGGACTGTTCTGGTCGAAGTAGTGGCGCCCCGGCACCAAGCGGTTGTCTTCGTCGACATCGTCTTTCGGAATATCGATGCGGCCGGAATTGAGATGCTCGCCGGCGTCGCTGATTTTCTGAACGGCGATCTGGCCCTCGCGCGAAAGGAACCAGTTGATGAGCACCTTGGCTGCGTTCGGGTTCGGCGCCTTGTTGAGCAAACTGATCGAGCCGCTCGCAGCCTGAAAGCTCGCGCCCTCTTTGAACAGTGTGGTGTCGATATTGTCGACCGGCAGACCCTGCTGACGCGCCTTCTCGATGGCGAGGCAGCCGAAGCAGATGGAGAATTTCCCGTTGGCAAGCCAATCGGTCATCTGCCGGTTATTGCGCGCGTAGGTAATATCCTGCTCGCCGAAAAGCTTGCGGAAAAAGCCTTCGCCGAGAGCCGGGTTGTAATAGATGAATTGCGTCAACGCGCCGAAGAAGCGCTGCGAGGGATCGAGCGAGACGATCTTCCCCTTGAACTTCGGGTCGAGAAAATCTTGATATGACGTAATCGTCTTGGGGTCGATCAGCTTGGTGTTATAGGACACTTGATCGCTGCCTGGGCTCGCCAGGAAAGCGAAGTTGTATTTCTTCTCCGGGTCCGTGTAGCGCAACTCATTGTTGACCCAGGCCGAGGTGTCGAGCACTTCGGGCAGCAGCAATTGGTCCTTGATCGGATCGAGCGCGCCCGCCGGCAGTAGCATGCCCGCCACCGTATAGGGTCCGCCGACATAGAGATCGACGAGGAACTTGTCGGCACGCCGCTCGGAAAGAATACGCGCGCCGAGCACCGAGCCTTCGCCGGTGACGATGACCGGCTTGATCTTCGGATAGCGCTTGGCGAAGTCCTTCAATGCGGCATCGTAGCGGCGCATGTAGAGGACCACCTTGCCCTCCTTCTCTGCCGCGACGACCGTTCTGTCCCACTCGGCTTTCCACGCATCTTGTGCGGCGGCTGAGCGGCTTGCGCCATCAGCAAGCAACGCCAACGCGGCCAAGCACACGAGTGACAACATCCTTGTGAAAAGGACAGACATCATAAACCTCCCCAGGTTCTATCTTTATTCGCTCCGGCTTTTTGCCGGATGCCATAGGCACGTCTAATAGATCGTCTCTACTCCGCCGCCACGCCGGCCTTCATCACCGGATGGGACGCGAGGTAGAGCCGCACTTCGTCGGTGAGCAGATCGAGTTTGCCCTCGATGCGCTTGTCTTTGAGATTGCCGGCCTCGTCGAGCGCATGGTGCGAGGCAGTGATCGGCACGAGCAGCGGAAAGGTGAAGGCGCGCAAGGCCTGCGCGGCCATCGCCAGCTCCCCTGCCGTATTCGAAGCGGCGACGATGCCCTTAGATGTGGCCACCGCGCCGACCACCTTGCCGGTCAGATAGGACGGCTTATCGTCGAGCAGCAATTCCATGAAGTCGATGGCATTCTTGAAGCTGCCACTAATCGTCCGGTGATAAGACGGTGCACACCAGATCATCGCGCGGGCGCGGCGCACGGCATTGAGGAAATCCTGCGCGACGGCGCGATCCTTGTAATGCACGTCCGGATTGAATAGCGGCAGGTTGAGATCGGCGATCGACAGCAGCCGTGTCGAGAGGCCAGAAGCGGCGAGATTCTTTTCCAAGATCTCGCCAGCGATCCGGCTGACCGAATACTGGCCAAGGCTACCCGCCAGGATCAAGACATCGTCGCCACGCATCTCGCATACTTTCGTCAATGGGGCGCTAACTGAGACGATCACCCCGTTCACTCGAAAAGACGCAAGCATTAAACATCGGCAAGCCGCTGACGATTATCCGCTATCTACAAAATGCTATCTTTCCCCAGGTTGCTTAATGACCTGTTTCACAAAAAAGGCCGTGTTTTCTTGCGGTTGCGAAGACGTCGCCGCGCGGCCGCCGTACTCTCTATCCGATATGCTTGGCGAGGAAGTCGATGGTGCGCTGGCGGGCGAGCTTGGCGGAGGCTTCATGCCAGCTGCCGCGCTCGTCGCAGTTGAAGCCGTGGCCGGCGCCCTCGTAGGTGTAGACCGTCACTTCCGGGCGGGCGGCCTTGATCTTCTCGACCTTGTCCATCGGGATGCCCTTGTCCTCGGTGCCGTTGTGCAGGATCGTCGGGCACTTGGGCTTTTCCTCGGCGAAGTCGG
>CANJIM010000033.1 GCA_947474495.1 Rhodospirillaceae bacterium | reverse complement strand
CAGGCCGGCCTCGCCAAGGAAATCAAGGCGCTGGCCCACAAGCACGACATTCCCGTGCTGCTCACGCCAATGGCCAAGGGTATGCTCGCCGAGGACGACCGCTCTTATGCCGGCGTGCTGTTCCACGCGCTTAGCGACATGGTGGGCGAAACGCATCAGCATGCCGATCTCATCGTCGGCATCGGCTACGACCCGGTGGAATTCAATTACGAGTCCTGGATGCCGAAGAGCGCCCCGCTCGTCAGCCTCGACATCGAACCGGCCGATATCGACCGCAAGAGCTACAAGCTGGCGGTCGATGCCGTCGGCGACATTCGGCATTCGCTGGCGGCGCTCGCCAAGCTGCCGGCGGCCAAGCGCGCCTGGGATATGACGGCGCTCGCCAGCCGCCGTGCTGCCATGTTCGCCAAGCTGCAGCCGTCCAACCAGGGCTTCGGCCCCAAGGGCGCGCTGAAGGTGCTGCGCGAGGTGTTGCCCAAGGACGGCATCATGACCTGCGATGTCGGCGCCCATACCCATCTGATCGGCCAGCTATGGCCGACGCCGGCGCCCGGTCTGCAGATCATGACCAACGGCTGGTCGACCATGGGCTTCGGCATCCCCGCAGCGATCGCCGCCAAGCTCTGCGCGCCCAAGCAGACCGTTTGCGCCGTGGTCGGCGACGGCGGCTTTCTGATGACGGTCGGCGAGCTCGCCACCGCCGTGCGCTACAACTTGAAAATCGTCGTGATCGTGCTGACCGACAACGATCTCGCCCTCATCCGCATCAAGCAGCAGAAGAAGGGCAATCCGATTTACGGCACGCCGGTGCGCGCCAAGGGCAGTATCGGCGGCGACAACCTGTTCGGTGTGCCGGTGATGACGGCGAGCGACCCTGTGGAATTGCGCAAGGCGCTGGTCAAGGCCTTCGCCGCCGACGGCCCAGTCGTCGTGCAAGCGATGGTCGACAGCCGCGAATATGACGGGGTGGTTCTGAAGAAGGACAAGCCGTCTTAACGGCAGTTCGCGCTAATCGGCGAGCAGGACGCTGAGCAGCGAGCTGTGCACTTCCAAGTGGCCGTTGTAGTCGATGAAGCCGAGCTTGCGAAACTTGTTCATGAAATAGCTGACGCGCGGCCGCGTCGTGCCGATAATTTCGGCCAGAGTTTCCTGACTGATCATGGTGGTGACGGCCTGCGGTTTGCCTTCCTTGCCGAAATTCGCCAGCATCAGCAACGTCCGCGCCAGGCGTTTCTCGCTCGAATTGAACAGTTGATCGACGAGATCCTCTTCGATGCGGGTGTTCCTGATCAGCAGATGCGTCATGAACATTTGCGCAAACTTCGGCTCGGCGTGCAGCACCCGCGTCATTTCTGTTTTATCGACGCGAATGACCTCGCTTTCACCCATCGCCTTGGCCGTCGCCAGGCGTAACGGTTGACCGATCAGGCAGCCTTCGCCAAAAAACTCGCCGCTGCCGAGAATGCCGACCACCGCCTCCTTGCCCTGCTTGGAAGCGACGACGATCTTGATTTTGCCCTTCTGGACGTAGAACACCGCATCGGCCGGAGCGCCCTGCGAGAAAATCACGTCGTTTTTGCGATGAGCGGTCGTCGCGCGGCCGGGCTTGACGGTGGCGAGAAAGACCGTGGGATCGAAGATCGTCGCTTTATGTGCCCGCTTGGCCTTCTTCGCATGCTTGGCCTTTTTCGCCGGCGCTTTGGCAGGCACTGCTTTTTTCTTCATATCGGCTCTCTATCGGAAATCGCCAGATGAGATGAATCTGTCATCGTCTTGCATTCCGCTTGGCCGGAACAATCGACATCACAGCTGCGCAAGAAATCTCTCAAGCCGGGGGAAAGGTGACATTGAAACAAGCGCCCCGCCCGGCAGAATTCGGGCCCGCCTCCAATTTTCCCGACAATTGGGTGACGAGCGCGGACACCACTTTCATCCCGAGACTGTCGCTGCGACCCTGCTGGCCCAGAACAAAGCCTTCCGGCAAACCCTCACCCTCATCGGTGACGCAAATCTGGTAGTGGCCATCTTTGCCTTTTAGGAAGCGGACGGTAATGGGTGGCGCGCCGTATTTTTTCGCGTTGC
This sequence comes from Rhodospirillaceae bacterium, assembly GCA_947474495.1. GTDB lineage: Bacteria > Pseudomonadota > Alphaproteobacteria > SMXQ01 > SMXQ01 > CAMAVH01. The sequence continues at coordinate 30,687 of CANJIM010000033.1, read as the reverse complement.
TGACGAATTCATTGACGCAAAAGCCGAGCGCCAAAATCTGGCTTGAGGGGATGCTCGCTTCAGAGCCGGTGACTCGGATCGGAATGTCGAGGATGGTCGATAGCTCCCCGCACAAGCGTTGCAAATAAGCCAGGACGGGTGCGCGCTGCGCGCCTTCGTGAAGAGAAAAATGCCGGTGCACGCGCGCCACGGCCGCCACCCGGTTGGCCGCGAGTGTGAGTTGCGCGGCGGCTTCCGTCGTGCGCACAGACCGGCTTTGCATATTGAGCAGCCCCGACACGAACTGCAGACTGTTCATCACCCGGTGATCGGTTTCGCTCGAGAGAATATCCGCTTGCGCGGTGGCGCGCAGAGCTGCCAGCCGGGCGTCAATCTGATCCATCACGATTTCGGCCAGCGACTTGAGATGGCGGATTTGGCGATCGTCGACCCGGCGCGGTTCGCGGTCGATCACGCAGAGCGCGCCGATCATATTTCCTTCGCGCGTGTTGAGCGGTGCGCTGACATAGAATCGCAGACCGAATTCGACGGCGACGAGCGGCATGGTCAGCGAGCGGTCGCTCTTTTGGCCGGCCAACCGCCAACTTTCGACCGACGAGCGCATGAAGCCCGAAAAACTCGGCAACATGCCATGGCCGTTGACGTTCATGATCTCAGGCGGTCGGCACCAAATCCGGTCGGATTCGGCGACCCTGATCGCGGCGATCGGCGCATCGAAAATATCCGCCGCCATCTCCGTGATGTGATCGAAGCTGTCGGCCGGCAAACTATCGAGAATGTTGTAGACGCTGATCTTCGCTCGCTCGACGCAATTATTCGCATCGTTTACGAAAGGGGCGATGGTTTCGGCGTCAGGTTGCTCGCTGAGAGTTGGCATCGGACACCCATGTCAGCGCAGGGCCCCTGCGCGAAGATGTCGCCACGCTACTCAATTCCCATTGCCCCGTATGTTCTCTATTGAACATACGACCTTATAGAGTGCTGTCAGAGAACCAATATCACTCTGAAATCATTGACGTTTGTTCGAGTAGGTCCCGTTAGGATTAACCCTTCCGTCGCGGCAAAAAAGCTGTAGGCGTCGTTCGCCGCCAGGCATTGGTCGGCGCGCAAACCAGCCTCTTGCGCCTTCGCCAGGGTGCCGGGCGTCAGCAGCGCGCCGGCATTGTCCTCTGAGCCGTCGATGCCGTCGGTGTCGGCGGCGAGCGCATGCACGCCGCAGGTCTCGCCCAATTCGATGGCGAGCGACAGCAGATATTCCGAGCAGCGGCCGCCGCGCCCCTGCGGGTTCTTCACCGTCACCGTGCATTCGCCGCCGGAGATCAAAGCGACCGGCGGACGGAACGGACTGAAATGGCCGGCCGCCACTTCGCGCACCATGGCGGCATGGGCTTTCGCCACCTCGCGCGCTTCGCCGGTGACGGAATCACCAAGAATGAGCGGCGTGATGCCGGCGTCGGTGAACAGCTTCGCGGCGGCCTCCAGGCTCTTGTGGGCCGTGGCGACGATCTGGCTATGGGCTTTGGCAAAGGCCGCCGTGCCCGGCTTGGGCGTTTCATCCAGACTGCCATCCGCGCCGGCTTCAAGCAGCGCATGGACGCTGAGCGGCACCACGCAGTCATAACGTTCGAGGATGTCGAGCGCGTCCTGATAGCTCGTCGGATCGGCCACTGTCGGGCCGCTGGCGATATGGGTCGGCTCATCGCCGACGACGTCGGAAATCAGGATCGTCTCAATCGGCGCTTGGCACATCAGCGCCAGACGGCCGCCCTGCACCAAGGAGAGATGCTTGCGGACCGTGTTGATCTCCTGGATCGCCGCGCCGCATTTGAGCAGTTCGGAGGTCGTCGCCTTCAAGGCTTCCATGGTGATCGGCGGCGTCGGCAGCGAGAACAGGCTGGAGCCGCCGCCGGAGAACAAGGCGAGCAACAGATCATCCGGCCCGAGCGTCTGCACGGCGGCGACAATCTCACGCGCCGCCGCCTCGCCCGCTTCGTCCGGAACGGGATGGCCGGCCTCGACGACGCGCACGCGCGATAGAGCCTCCGCCCCGGCATAGCCATGGCCGTAACGGGTGATGACGATGCCCTCCAGGGGCGCGGACGCAGGCCAGGCCGCCTCGACCGCCTTGGCCATGGCCGCCACCGCCTTGCCGGCGCCGACGACCAACGTGCGGCCCTTGGGCGGCGCCGGCAACGCCGCCGCAACGATTTTCAAAGGATCAGCCGCCGCGACGGCAGCCGCGAAGCTGTCCCGCAGCAGGCCGCAGGCATCGAGCGTCGCCGACGTTTGCGGGGCGAGAAGCTCAGGCAAGCTTGTCCCCCGGCGTTTGTCCGGCGAAGAAGGCGTCGAGATTGTCGAGCGCCCGGAACCCCATGGCGCAGCGCGTCTGCACCGTGGCGCTGCCGAGATGCGGCAGCAGCATGGCGTTGGGAATCGGCAAATAGCGTTTATCGATATTCGGCTCGCCGGCGAAGACATCGAGCCCCGCCGCGCCGAGATGGCCGTTGGTCAGACCCTCGATCAGCGCCTCGTCATGCACCAGATCGCCGCGCGCGGTGTTCACCACGATGGCGCCCTGCGGCAACAAGCCGACACGCCGCGCATTGAGCCAATGGCGCGTTTCCGGCGTTGAGGCCATGTGAATCGACAGGTAGTCGCACTGGGCGAGGAAGTCCGCGTCGTCGGCATGGAAGGTCGCCGGCAGATCGGCCGGCAGATCGACGGCGCGGCGGCCGTGATAATGGATGGTCATGCCGAAGGCGAGGCCGCGCTTGGCGACCGCCTGACCGATGCGACCCATGCCGGCGATGCCAAGGCGCTTGCCATGCAGCTGGCGGCCCATCAGCTGGGTCGGCGCCCAGCCCGTCCATTGCCCGCTGCGCAGCATCGTTTCGCCTTCATAGGCGCGCCGCGCGGCGCCGAGCAGCAGCAGGAAGGCGATCTCGGCCGTCGCATCGGTCAGCGCGCCCGGCGTGTTGGTGACGCAGAGCCCACGCGCCTTGGCCGCCGGAATGTCGATGTGATCGTAGCCGACCGAGAATGTTGCGAGAATTTTCACGCGCGCCGGCAAAGCGGCGATCACCGGCGGCGTCATCTTGTCGGTCAAGGTGCAGAGGATGCCATCGACGCCCTCGGCGATGCGCAATAACTCGTCGATCGGCAATTGCCGGTCGTCCGGATTGAGAATCGCCTGATAGGCACCGGACAGGCGCTCCTCGACGGGCTGCGGCAATTTGCGGGTCGCGAGAACGATGGGTTTGGATGATGACGCCATGATCGACGGAGACTACCTGACTTGATTGACGACGCGATGACTGCACCGAAGACGACGAGGCGCAGTTTTGAGTGATAAGCGCGGGGGTAGATAAGTCCAATACATAGTTAGGCCGGCACTTATTCGCCGGGAAAATAACAGAGGCGATCCATTTGCCGAATCTTCAACTCACGGCCTGACGCTTGCGCTCGCCCGCCCCGAGGGCCGCACCGCAAATGTCGATGAAGCGCGCGCCGTTGACACCGTCCGGATTGGGCACATAGATCACCGCCTTGATCTGATCCGCCTCGCCAATCTTGCAAATGGTGTAGTCGAAATCGACGACCCCGACGCCGGGGACCGTCACCAGGCGCACGCCGTCGCCCTTCTCGTAAACGTCATGCGCGTGCCAGAGGCGGCGGAAATCCGCCGATTCGGCATCGAGCTTTGCCAGCATCTGGCGCAACACGCTGTCACTCGACACTTTGGAATAGTCGGCCCGAAACCGCGCAATGAGGCGGCGGGCGTCGATATCCCAGTCGGCCATGCTGTCGCGAAAGCGCGACTCGGTAAAGGTGAGCCAGACGATATTGCGCCGCTCCGGCGGCGCGTCCGAAAAATCGCCGAACACGAAACGCGCCGCCTCGTTCCAGGCCAGCACGTCCCAGCGCATGTTCTTGAGATAGGCGGGGCGCGGCCCCAGCCCGTCGATCAGTCGGCGCAGGCTCGGCGCGACGCTCAAGCTGTCGATCGCCTCGCGTTCCGAACTGTGATGGCCGGCGAGGAAAAACAGGTAGCTGCGTTCGGTCGGATTGAGCCGCAGCGCGCGCGACAGATTGTCGAGAAAAGCCGCCGATACCTTGATGTCGCGGCCCTGTTCGAACCAGGTGTACCAGGTGAGACCGATACCGGCCAAAGCCGCCACTTCCTCGCGCCGCAGGCCCTTGGTATGGCGCCGCCCGACGGTCGGCAGACCGAAGTCTCCCGGCTGCAATTGCTCTCGGCGGGCACGGAGAAACTCCGACAATCCCAGGCGGTTACGGATCAGATGCGGTTGCGGCATAGGTCACCTATTGGCAGCACTAATAGGACAAGAACTAGTATCGCGGTCGGCGCCTGCCACCCGCAATACTCCCTCTCCACCGCCGTCTGGCGGCTGCGCGAAAGGAGTATTTGCCATGGCAGAAGTGTTTGTTTCCAAGGTCGCCGCGATGAAAGACGGCGACCGGCAGATTGTCCGGACCGAGGACGGCCGCGAGATCGGCGTGTTCTTTTCCGGCGGCGAGTATTACGGCTACAGCAATTATTGCGCCCATACCGGCGGCCCCGCCTGCGAAGGCATCATCATCCCGAAGGTTGAAGAGATCGTCGACGAGAAGAAGCAGTGGCACGGCTCGCGCTTCACCGACACGATGCATTTCGTCTGCCCGTGGCACGGGTGGGAATACGACCTCAAGACCGGCGAGAACGTCGGCGACAAGAAATACAAGCTCAAGAAGTTTCCCGTCGTCCTGCGCCAGGACGACATCTTCGTCGTTACCTAACGAGGGGTCATCATCATGGAAGTGCCGAATCAAGACGTCCGCAAGCTGACCTTCGACGAGTTTCAGACCGATAAGTTCCTGCATCATGCCGCCGAGCAGGCGCATGCCCGGAACTACAAGGACTTTCTGATCGTCGACGTCGACTCGCACCATTACGAGAACGAGTCCTACAAGGACGTGTTCAGCTACATCGAAGATCCGGTGATCAAGCGCGCGGCGCTGGAATCGGTCGAGCGTCCGGGCCGCTCCACCCTGCTCAACTCGCAGGTCGGCTACCAGGACATCAACGGCCGCATCACGCGCCAGCGTCTGCGTAAAATCGAGAAGACGACGGACGCCGAGCATCGCGACATCACCATGACCAAGCGCTGGATGAACGCGATGGGCGTCGATTACGCCTGCCTGTTCCCGACGCCGATGCTGTTTCTCGGCCTGCATCCGCAGCCACATGTCGAAGTCGCGCTGTGCAACGCCTATAACCGCTGGCTGTGCGAGCGCGTGCTCGCTGCCGAGCCGCGCCTCGTCTCGATGCTTTACATTCCGTTCAACGATCCCGAGGCCGCCTACCAGACGGTCAAGGAATTCGGCGGCAAGAAGGGCGTCTGCGGCTTCATGGTCACCTCGCCGCGCTACAAGCCGGTCCATGACAACGCCTACATGAAGACCTACGCGCTGTTGGAGGAGATGGGCCTGCCGCTGTCGTTCCACGCTGCCTACAACTGGAGCGACCAGGCCCTGTCGATGACCAACCGCTTCATCTCGGTGCACGCCCTCGGATTCATGTGGTTCAACATGATCCATATGGCCAACTGGGTGACCAACGGCATCTGCGAACGCTTCCCCAAGCTCAAGGTCATCTGGATCGAAAGCGGCCTGACCTGGGCTTACGCGATGATGCAGCGCCTCGACCACAGCTACATGATGCGCACATCCGAATGCCCGCAGCTCAAGCGCAAGCCGAGCGAATACATGCGGGAAATGTTCTATGCCACCCAGCCGATGGAGATGCCCGAGGACAAGTCGATCCTCGAGGCGACCTTCAAGATGCTGAAGGCCGACACCCAGTTGGTCTGGTCGTCCGACTATCCGCACTGGGACTTCGATCTGCCGAGCGTGATTTACGACTTGCCGTTCCTGAACGAGCAGGCGAAGCGCAACATCCTCGGCGGCAATGCGGCCCGGCTGTTCAACCTCGACACCAAGAAAATCGTCAAGGAAATCCCCGACATCCACCCCGCCCTCAAGCGGGCTTGAGAAGGAGGACGACATGAACGCAGTATCCGCACAAGACGCAGCCAAAGACATGGCCGCAATGCAGTCCGAGCCGGAAGCCGCTTCGGAAATCTCGGAAACCGCACTGCGCATGGCCGCTAGCCTCGATGCATTGCTGGCGAAAGGCGAAGACGGCCTTTCCAATGAAGCTCTACAGACGCTCCTCGCTTCGCTCGTGACGCTCTACGCCGCCAAGATCGAAGCCGGTCACAAATTTCCGCCGCTCAAGCCGAATATCCAGGCCTGCAGCGCTACGGACATCATGGTGATCGCCAGCGCCCTGTTGAAGGTCGGCAATCTCCAGGTATTCGAACTCGGCATGTGGCAAAGCTACACCGGCCGATAAACCCTTAAGTCGTCCGCGAAGCGGCCCAGCCCCAGGCTGGGCCGTTTTCGTTTAGTGCCGCGAGATCACGCTGCGTGCCCAATCGCCGATGACGCTAACCGCGAGCGTGCAGAGGAAAATCGTCACGCCGGGCACCACGCACATCCACCAGCCGGTCAGCAAATAGTTGCGGCCGAAGCCGACCATGTTGCCGAGGCTGGTGTTGGGCGGCTGGATGCCGAGGCCGAGGAAGCTGAGCGACGTTTCCAACAGGATGGTCTCGGGAAAATTGATCGTCGCCGTGACCAGCAGGGCACTGGCGATATTCGGCAACACATGGCGCAGATAGATCCGCCACCAGGAGAAGCCCAGCGTCTGCATGGCGAGCACATAGCCGCGCCCGCGTGAAGCCAGCGTCATGGCGCGCGACAGGCGTGCGAAGCGCTCCCAGCCGTAGAGGCCGAGGATGATGAGGAAAAGCATCAGGCTGCTGCCGAAGAAGGCCGTGATCGTCAGCGTCACGATGATGAAGGGCAATGAGGCCTGGGCGTCGATGGCGCCGACCACCAATTCATCGACCCAACCGCCGAAATGCGCCGCCAGGATGCCGAGCGTGGTTCCCAGTGCCGCGGAAATCATCGTGGCGCAGAGCGCCAGCAAGAGGCTGGTGCGCATCGAGGAAATCAGGCGGGCGAGAATGTCGCGGCCCAATTCGTCAGTGCCGAGCAGATGATCTAAGCCGCCACCCCAGCCGACCGGCGGGAGCAGACGGGCCATCAGGTTGAGGGTGTTCTTCTCGGGAATCGGCAGCCAGGCGGCGAAGCCGACCAGGCTCAGGCAGAGCAGCAGCCAAACGAGCGCAATCTTGACGCTGAGCGGCATCTTCTTCGTCGCGCGCCAACCGGCCGTCATTACCGCGTACATCGATTGTCTCCCCACGTCGCTCAATTCGCCGCCGCGGCGGCGGCCCGCGGATCGAGCCAGCTGTAAATCAGATCGACCAGAAGATTGGTGACAATCATCACGGCCGCCACCAGCATGATGATGACCTGCACGATCGCCAGATTGCGCTGCGCCACTGATTCAACGATCAAGCGGCCGATGCCCGGCCAGGCGAACACCGCCTCGACCACGGCCGCGGCGCTGATCATGCCGCCGACCAGAAGCGGCAGGATGGTTGCCAGCGGCACCAGGGCGTTGGGAAACACGTGACGGATCAGCACGCGGGCGCCGCTCAAGCCACGCGCCTTGGCCGACGTGACGCATTGCAGCTTCAGTGCATCGAGCATGGCAGAGCGCACGAAGCGGGTGAAGACGGCCGCCTTGGCGACGCCGATCGTGACGACCGGCATCAGCAGATGCCAGATCGTCCCCGTGCCGCCAGTCGGCAGCCAATGCAGCGTCACGGAGAACACCAGGATCAACAGAAGGCCGAAGAAAAAGTTGGGAATGGCGAATCCGAGCGTCGAGAAGCTCATGATGGCAGCATCCCACTTGCTGCCGGCCTTGAGCGCGGCAAGCGTCCCGACCGGCACCCCGATCAGCACCATGACCAGGGCGGCGCTGCCAATCAGCTGCAACGTCGCCGGCAAACGCTCAAGCACAACCTCGAAGGCGTCGCGGCCGTTGAGGATCGATTTTCCGAAATTGCCGCGGAGCACGTTGGTGACATAGACCATGTACTGCTCGCCGACGGTGCCTTCGAAGCCCCAAAGCTTGCGATAGGATTCCATCATGTCGCGAGTCATGTCGTCTGGATTCAGCGTCGCCACGATCGGATCTCCGGTCAGGCGCAGCGCCAGGAACACGAAGGTCACGATCAGCCATAGCGACACCACGGCGCGCAACAGTCTTGAAGCCAGTCTCATCGTTCCTCTCTCTCCGCCCCTCGGGCGGACCAACGCATAGGCATATTCAACTGTTAGGCGACGGCGCCGGACACATTCAGCGCGGCGACGGTCGGCGACGCTGGAGCCGCCGGCAACTTGCGCCCCGGGATCGCCCGGATCAGCTTACGGGTATAAGCGTCGCGATCTTCGCTCGAGAAATGCGCAACGCCGACGTCCTCGACGACATGCCCGCTTTTCATCACCACGACGCGGTCGGCGATGTCGAAGACGATGCGCAGGTCATGGGTGATGAGCAGAATGGCAATGCCGCGCTTTTCGCGCAGCGACTTGAAGCAGTCGAGAATCTGCTTCTGGAGGCAAACGTCGACGGCCGATAGCGGCTCGTCGGCAATCAGTAGACGCGGCTTCAACAGCAAGGCGCGGGCGATGACGACGCGCTGGGCCTCGCCGCCGCTGAGATAGGACGGACGGCGATCGAGAATTTCTTCGCTCAAGCCGACGTCGCGCAGCGTCGCACGGATTTGCGTGGCGCGGACCGTTGGGTCCTTTTCGCCATGCACCATCAGCACTTCATGGAGCTGGTCCTTGACCCGCATCAGCGGATCGAGGGAATCCTTGGGGTGCTGGAAGACGATCTGCACACCGACATCCTGGGTGGTGATCTCGCGCGCGGCGTTGACGGTGACCTGGCCGGAATCCGGCTTGACCAAGCCCATGGCCATTTTGGCCGCCGTGGTCTTGCCGCTGCCGCTTTCGCCGACCAGGGCGACGATCTCGCCCTGCTTCACCGAGAAGGTCACGTTGTCGGCAGCGACGACCACCTCGGATTTGCTTTTGCCGCCGGTCGTCTTGAACTGCTTGCAGACCTTGTCGAACGACAGGCAAACGTCGCCGTAGGACTGCGCCGGGCGCTCCTTCAGCTCGTGGTTGACCGATGCGGCTTCGAACAGGGCGCGGGTATACTCCTCGGCTGGTGCGGCGAGCACTTCGCGCGTCACGCCGCGCTCGACGACGCGGCCGGATTTCATCACGGCAATATGGGTGGCCCGGTCGCCGACGATACCGAGATCGTGGGTGACCATCAGCACGCTGAGGCCACGCTGGGCGCGCATTTCATCGATGAGGTCGAGAATCTCCGCCTGCACCGACATGTCGAGGGCCGTGGTCGGCTCGTCGGCGATCAGCAGCGGCGGGTTGCCGAGCAGCGCGAAGGCGATCATCACGCGTTGGTTGAGGCCGCCGGACAGCTGGTGCGGATAGGCGTTCAAGCGGGCTTCGGGCTGGGCGATATGCACGCTGCGCAGCGCCGCGAGCGCCAGTTCGCGCAGTTCCTCGCGACCGGCCTTCGGATGGTGCATCCGCAAGGTCTCGAACATCTGGGAGCCGATGGTGCGCACCGGATTGAGCGCCGCCATGGGATCCTGAAAAACGATGCCGACGGATTTCTGGCGAAACTGGCGCAGCTCCCTCGGCTTCAACGACAATACTTTTTGGCCGTCGACGATGATTCGGCCGTAGACGGCGGCCGGGAACGGCAAGAGATTCATCAACGTATGGCACGTGACGCTCTTGCCGCTCCCGCTTTCGCCGACGAGCGCGAAATAGTCGCCCTTCGCGATTTCAAAGGAGACGTCCTCGACGACCGTTTTGCGCGCAAGCCCGTCGATCACTTCGACAGTGAGTCTGTCGACGATGCAAACGGGGCTCTCGGGCGTGGCGGTCGGCGCAAGCATGGGACGCTTCCTTCGAATCGTTAGGCGACTATTTGCACGCGAGCAGGTTAGAGCTTATCCGCATTGCCCTTACGGAAGTCCATGTACGGATGCGGATACGCAGTCCATTTCACTTTCGGATTCATGCCGTAGAAGAAGCCGAAGGTGTGCAGGATGATGGCTGGCGGATCATCATCGAAAATCGTCATCATGGTCTTCAACGCCGCCTTGCGGGTCGGCAGGTCCATGGCGCTCTCGAGGATGTGGCCAGCCTTGTAGAACTCTTCGTTCGACCAGACGAGACGCTCGGACTCGTTATACGAGCGCCAGAAGCCGAACAGCGGGTCGTTCACCAGGATCGGGTCCGCGCCGTTGCGCATGCCGGTGCCGGGGAATTCGAGCAGCTGACCGAAGTTTTCCTTCATCTGCAGATCGATTTTGACGCCGACGGCTTCCCACATGGAAACCAGGATCTGCGCCGTCGAGACTTCCGAACCGTAGGCATTGTTACGGATGCGGTAGGGAATCGTCTCGCCCTTGTAGCCGGCAGCAGCGAGAAGCTGCTTGGCCTTTGTCGGGTTGTATTCCCACTTCGGGTAGCTCGCGTCATAGAGCGCGCCGTAGGACTTCAGCTGATGGCCGTTCGGAACGTCGACCATGCCGGCCCACAGCGACTTGACGATCGCTTCGCGATCGACAGCCAGGGCGAGAGCCTGACGGACACGCTTGTCGGCCAGGACCGGATTGCGCGTGTCGAACTTGACGTTGCGCATGCTGGGGATGGTGCCGCCGACGATCTCCAACTTGGCATTCTTGACCGGCGCGAACTGATCGGGCGGAATATCGACCGAGATGTCGAAGTCGCCGCTGATCACGCCGGCGATACGCGCCGACAGTTCGGGGACGCTGCGGAAGACCAGCGTATCGATGTTCGGCTTGCCGCCCCAATAGTCGGCGAAGGCAACCAGGCGGTTTTCTTCGGGCGACAGGTTGGCGAGCTTGAACGGACCGGTGCCGACCGGCTTCAGCGCGAAGCCGTCCCAGCCGCCGGCCGCTTCGAAGGCCTTCTTGCTGATGATCTGTGAACCCCAAGCGCTGACGCGCATTTCCAGGGTCGGGTCGCTCACCGTCGAAATGACGCGCACGGTCGTCGGATTGACGACAACGGCATCGGCGATGGTCGACAGGAATTGCTGCGCCGTGCCGTAGCCAGGCGTGCCCTTCGTGTTGATGCGCTCCTGGCTCAGGCTGAACACGACGTCCTCGGCGGTCATCGTCGAACCGTCATGGAACTTCACGTTCGGGCGCAGAGTCAGCTCAAGCGTCTTGTCGTCGATACGCTTCCACGACGTCGCAAGACCCGGAACAAGCTTTCCGTTGTCCTTGTAATCGACGGCGATCAAGGTGTCGTACAGGTTGATCATCACACGGTAGCCGGCGAACAGCTGCGAACGCAGCGGATCGAGCTGCTTGGGGATGTCGTCAGCGGCAACGATGATCTGTTTGCTGCTTTGCGCGTAAGCGGAGTACGGCATCGCGGTGCTGGCAGCACCGGCGATCGTCCCCGCGATCAGTAGACAAGCCGAACGTCTTGTAATCTTCATGGTCCACCCTCGTGTCTAAGGCGATCTCTCGCCTGATTGGTTGCACTCGTGAGCCGGTCCGTGCCCGAAATCCGTGTCGTGTCTCGTCGAAATCCTGGCAGTTAAATTCTGGCTTCCCCCGGCCGTCCAGCGCTCGGGCCCTCTTGGCCCCCGCGCCGGTCTCTCTCGTCTCGGCAATCCCCCATGGCTTGCAGATTTAAAGCCATGTAGTCGTCACCATGATTGATAGGCTTCATGGTCGGTTACGCGGCGTCAATACAGTCAACGGCTAGAAAAACGGCAGATAAGGCACTTAAACAGACGTAAAAATAAGCAAATGAACCATTCGAAGCGTCGCAATACTAAGAACGGCCCTGCCAAATAACTGGCTCAATCGAGCCATATCAGTCGCGCGCGATGAACAGCTCCCCGTTCACCACTTCCGGCTGCCAAACACGCACCGGCTCGAAGCAGGGCGGCGCCGTCGGCGCGCCGCTGCGAATGTCGAATTTACCTTGGTGGAATGGGCACTCGATCTCATGGCCTTCCAGAAACCCCTCGGCAAGCGAGCCCGGACCATGCGAGCAGAGATCGGCGGTAACGAAGTAGCCATCGTCGGCCTGGAATACCGCGTAGGCCTCGTCGTCGATCTCGACACGCAACGGCGTATCGGGCGTCACTTCATCGGCCCTGCATAGCCGCGTCATCATCTTGGCGCTCGTCTCCTGCGACATGTCAGCTCCCCGCCAGCCGCGGCGGCGCGGCCTGATGGCCGCTCAATTCTTCACCGGCGTTGCGCTTCAAACGGAATAGCGGAAGCATCGACAGGAACGAGACGACGCCGATGGCGAACAGCGCCCATTGCACGTCCGACGTCACTAGGCTGCCGGCATCGCCGCCGCGCCAGTTGGAGACGATAAACAGCAGGAAGGCACTCAGGGCCACGCCGGCGCCGTTGCCGAATTGTAGAAGGCCATTGGAAAAGCTCGTGGCGCCGCTCATGTCGGTCGGCGGCATGTCGGCGTAGGTCAAGGACTGCAATGCCGATACCTGTAGCGAGCGGAAGGCGCCGAACAACAGCAGCATGCCGCAAATGACGACGACCGGCGTCGAAGAGTCGAACAAGGCGCAGGCGAAAACCGACAGGGTGGAAAGCGTGCCGTTGACCAGCAGGACGCGGCGGAAACCGTAGCGCCGCAGCAGCGACGGCGCCGCCGCCTTGAGGGCGATCAGGCCGATCGCCATGGAGAACACCAGTAGGCCCGAATTGAATGCCGTCATGCCGAGGCCGATCTGCAGCAGGACCGGCAGCAGGAACGGCACGGCGCCGACGATGACGCGAAACAGAAAGCCGCTGATCGTCGCGAGATTGAAAGTCTCGATGCCGAACAGATGCACTTTCATCAGCGGATGATCGGTCCGGCTCGAATGCAACCAGACGAGTACGCAAAGGCCGATCCCGCCGGCCAGCAGCACCGCGGCCGGCAGCCCCTGCCCCTGATTGGTCGCCATCTCCATGGCCAGCATCAGGCAGAACACGGTCACCGTCGTCAGCGCGAAGCCGAGCCAATCGAGCCCATGCTGGGTCGGCGGCTTGTATTCCTTGATATAGAGCGTGATCGCCAGAATACCGGCGAGGCCAATCGGCACGTTGGCGATGAAGATCCACCGCCACGAAACGTAGGTGGTGAGGAAACCGCCGACCGGCGGACCGAACAGCGGACCGAGCAGCGCCGGCGTCGTCACCAGCGCCATGGCTTTGACGAATTCGGCCTTGGGCACGGAGCGCAGCACGACGAGGCGTCCGACCGGCGCCATCATCGCGCCGGCAATGCCGAGCAGGATGCGCGCGCCGACCAGTTGCTCAAGGCTCTGGCTGACGGCGCACAGGATGGAGGCCAAGGTGAACAAACCGACAGCGCCGCGGAACACCGCCTTCATGCCATAGCGGTCGGCGAGCCAGCCGCTGATCGGGATGAAGACCGCGAGGCTCATCAGATAGGCAGTAACGGCGAGGCTCAGTTCGACCGGCGTCGTGCCGAGATCAATCGACATGGCCGGCAGCGCCGTGGTGATCACCGTGCCGTCGAAGCCTTCCATGAAGAACCCGCAGGCAACGACCAGAGGCACGATCAGCGAGCCGTGCTCCGGACGGGGATCGTCCGAAGGCGCGGCTGATTTGATCGGATCGGGCGCGGGAATCGTCATTTATCGCGGTAGTCCTGGCGTTCACGGATGGGACGCAGGCGGTACGAAGACATGCCAGAGCCTGAGCGCGCTGCGCCCCGGCCACAAACGAGTTTTACGGCCGGAACGCATGATGCGCGGTCATGGGGGTGGCGGTTACACCGCCACATGGGCTTCCCCTTCGCGGACCTTGACGGCGTCCACGACCTTGGTTTTGAAGCCGCCATCGGCCGGCAAAATGAAGGATGCGGAGCGCACCCGCTGACTCTCGGCCGTCAGCCCAGGCAATTGACCGCCCTTTTCCGCCGCCGCAGCCGCCTTGGTCAGGATGCGCCGCGCCATGATGATCGGATTGTCGGTCGAGACGAGGTTTTCCTTGGTGCGGTCGGCGATGGCACCGATGCTTTCCTGCACCGAGGCGTCCTGGATAGCCAGCGTGCGCACGCCGCTGTAATGCCGGCCGCTCTTCTGTAGCGCGCGGTCCATCAGGTAGTCGTTGTCGCGGTTCGCCACCGGACGGAACGTGCCGGGGATGAGATCGACATGCACGCCGCCACCCGCCTTCATCGTCTCGATCTCGAAATCGGTGAGCGCGCGCAGCGGATGGAAGGTGAAGGTCCACGCCATGCAGTTGCCGTCATCCATTGGCACCCAGGCATGGCCGTTGAGCGCGTGACCGCCGCCGTAGGGCGGGATCAGCGTGTACCAAGGCATCATCCATTGGGTGACGCGCCAATAATGGTTGCCGGGATCGGCATCGCGCTGCGCCCCGATGATCATGCCGGCATCCGACTCGATCATCGTGAAGTTCGTCTTGGTCGACTTGGCGAACTTGGCGCCTTGCGTATTACGGTGCAGCGGATCGTTATTCAACTCGCCGCTATGCAGGAACGAGACGTGGCTCGAATCGATGCCGCCCTCGACCGCCTGCAGATAGTTGGTTTCCTGCCAGCGCTTGGAGATGAACACGTTCTCCTTCGGCAGATCGGTCCATTCGAATGACGGCGGATCGGGCATCAGCTCCTTGGGACCCATATAGGCCCAGATCACATTGCCCTTCTCGACCACCGGGTAGGAGGTCAGCTTGATCTTCTGGCAGAAACCGCTTTCGACCGGCTCGGACGGCAATTCAACGCATTGGCCGGTCGTGTCGTATTTCCAGCCATGGTACGGGCAGCGAATGCCGTTCTGCTCGTTGCGACCGAACCACAGGGAGACGCCGCGATGCGCGCAGAATTCGTCGATCAGGCCAAGCTTGCCGCTGCTGTCGCGAAACGCGATGAGCTTTTCGCCAAGCAAGGAGACGCGGACCGGCGGACAATCATTTTCCGGCAGCTCGCTCGACATCAATGCTGGGATCCAGTAGCGGCGAAAGGCTTTGCCCATCGGCGTGTCGGGACCGGTCAGCGTCAATAGATCGTTTTGCTCTTTGGTAACCATGCGGCTTCTCCAACTCTAGCGACGGCAACTCTTAGATCAGGCGGCGGCGACCGCCTGATCCTTGCATTCGAACGCCATCAAAGCGGTCAGGTCTTTGACATTGGTCGCGGTTTCGATGGCGAGCAGGTATTTCACCAGCTTCTCGACCGCGGCCTTGCCCATGATCGGCTCGGCGTTTTCGACGATCTTGGCGCGCAGTTCGTCGTCCGAGAACGGGTTCTTCGGATGGCCGGGGAACGGCTTGGCCGCGCCATGCACGACCGTGCCATCGTTGAGCTCGATCTCGACGCGCGACAGATAGCCGTCTTGCGCGCGCTTGAGCTTGCCGCCCTTGATGGTGCCAAGCTCGGGCGCCGGGAAGGCCTTGACCTTGTCGCGCAGGAACGCGGCGCGCATCGGATCGAGCACGCGCTCGAGGTCGAAGCTGTCGGTGCGCACGAAGCCGTCGATGATCGCCGTCGCCACGGCGTAGGGCAGAGAATGGTCCGCCGTCTCGCGCGAGATCGGGTTGTAGGGATCGAGGCGGATGGCCACCAGGTGATCGTAAGCGCCTTCTTCGGCGTAAATGCGCACGGCCTTGATCTTCGAGATATCGCCGCCGATGGCGGTGCGCGCCTCGATGGCCGCCTGGATGGCGCTCTGCGCCACCGAGCCGATCGGCCAGCGCTTCATATAGGTCTCGGCGACGCGCGTCGGCTTGATCGAGAGCTGCAGGCGCTCGCGCAGCAGCGGCAACGGATCTTCCTTCATGTTCATCTTGGCGATGAAGCCGTACTTGCCGGTGAAGGGACGCACCGCGCCTTCGACGCCGACGGTGGCAAGCAGGCAGGCCTGTAGCGCGTTGCGCACGGCATCAGAGCCGTTGAAACGCTTCCACATGGTCAAGTCGCCGCGCTTGTTCAGATCGCCCGATTCGATTTCGTCGCTGGCGAAATGCGGGATCACTGTCATCGCCAGGGCTTCCTGGGTCTGCGTGGCATCCAGCTTCATGACGCGAGCGATGGCGCAGCAGGCGCCGATCGAGGTGAGGTTGGTGTAGTCCCAACCGCCCGGATAGGTGGTGAGCGCATCGAAGCAGGCGGCGGTCACTTCATAGCCGACCGCGATGGCCGAGAGCAGTTCCGCGCCCGTCGCGCCGACATATTCCGCGGCGGCGAGCAGGCCGCACATCATGTCGCTGGGATGGCCGCTGTTCAAACCGCCGACGAAGAAGTCGTTGTAATCGTAGCAGCGCAGCAGCACGCCGTTGGCGAGCGCGGCGATGTCAGGCGAGGATTTCTTGGTGCTGCCGAACACGACGCAGGCATTCGGGCCTTCCATCGGGAACAGCCCGGCATAGCGGCGCGCCATCAGCGAGGCGGGATGAGCGAGCGCGCCGAGCGACACGGCCACGGAATCGAGCAGTGCGCGCTTGGCCGAGCGGGAGATATCCGCATCGAGCTTGGCGTTCACCTCGGCCGCATATTTGGCGATCAGGGTCGCGGCTTCGTCGTGGAAGGCGCTCGTGTCGATCTTGGCCATTAGGTGTAACCCCTTTCTTTGACGGGAGCGCCAGCATCACCGCGGGCGGCAACCAATTCTTTGTCGATGAATGAAGGAAGCACGGCAGAATCTTTGGTGAAGGTGACGAGGCGGAAACCCTTCTCGACGGCCTTCGCGGCGGCCTTGCCGGAACCGCACTGAATGCCGGGAATGACATTGTGCTTCTGGCAGGCCTTGAGGATTTTATCGACGGCAGCGACATGCTCCGGCTCGGTCTTGTCGAGCTCGGGCGGCAGGCCGAGGCCGAGCGCCAGATCGGCGGGGCCGATGTAGATGCCGTCGAGACCGGGCGTCGAGGCGATCTCTTCGACGTTGTCGACGCCGAGGCGCGTCTCGACCATGACGAAGCAGAGCACGCTGTCGCCGACGACTTTGACGTCGCGGCTGTTCATCACCATGGAGGCACGCGCCGGACCGAAGGAGCGCACGCCCTTCGGGAAGTAGCGGCAGCCGGCCACGGCCTTGGCCGCTTCCTCGCGCGTGCTGACCATCGGCACGACGACGCCCTGCACGCCGGCATCGAGCGCTTTGCCGATCATCCACGGCTCGTTGGCCGGCACGCGCGTGATCGGCACCACGCCGCGGCCTTCAATGGCGCGCAGCATGTCGAGCATGTTGATGTAATCGACGAGACCGTGTTGCTGATCGATGCAGACATAATCGATGCCATCGACGCACATCAGTTCGGCGGCGAAACCCGAGGGAATGGTCGCCCAACCGCCGAGGGCGACGCCGCCGGCTTCCCACTTCTTTCGCAATGTCGCAGCAAGAGCCATGCTCGCACCCGTTGTTGTGTGGGGGGATAGGGTGCGTTCGCAAAATCCCGCGTCGCACCGTTGAAGTGGCATCAGGATGAGAGCAGGCGGCGCCAGCGTCCAATTTGCTTTGCCGCGTCTTTTATTCGTGATGATGAATAACAGACGCGCGGTGACGCGCTTCGGCGATATGACGAGCGAAAGCGCGCCAAAACGCCGGCGAATCTTATAGAGATGTCACGATTTGCTCGCGCCTAAGACGCGATCTCATACTGCCGCTGCAGCGCGGTACGAACGCGAAAAGCTAAAGAACAGACGTTTCTTTAAGTGGGATCGACTTAACGTCCGCTTGCGACCTGCGCGGCGATCTCGCGCACGGTGCGGATGAAGTGATCGCGCTGTTGGGCATTGTCGCTCGCTTCGTTGTAGACAAGCAAGAGCGACGTGACGGCGGCATCGCCGACCGCCAATTCCCGCCAGACGACATTTTCCAGCTGAATCGACGCCACCGAGGCCGGCATCACGGTGAGGCCAAGGCCGGCGGCGACCAGGCCCAGGGTGGTGGTGGTTTCCGCCGCGTCCTGCACCACGTTGGGCGTGAAGCCGGCCTGGGCGCAGATCTGGAACACCTGCTCGTAAAACCCAGCGCCCGAGCCACGCGGCCGCAGCACGAAGCGCTCGTTGGCCAGAGCCTCGATCGGCACCGGCACCTTGAGGTCGGCGAGCGGGTGATCGGCCGGCAGGACCAGCATCAGGCGCTCCTGAAACACCGGGATCGCCGTCAGCCCGGACGGCATGACAGCCTGCGCCGCAGGGCGAATCAGCCCGGCATCGAGCTTGCCGAGCGCCAGCATGTCGATGGTGTTCTGCGACGTGGCGATCGACAGGCGCAGCTGCACGTCCGGATAGGCCATGTGATAGGCGCGCACCGCTCGGGTGAAGACGGAGGTCAGCGGCGCCGAGGTGGTGAAGCTGACCGACAGCTTGCCGACATGGCCGCTGGCGGCCCGTTTCGCCGTATCGATGGCATGGGCGGCTTGGGCCAGCGCGGCGCGCGCTTCGACCAGGAACACGCGGCCCGCCTCGGTCAGCTCGACCCGGCGGCGGCTGCGCTTGAGCAGCATGACGCCAAGCTCTTGCTCAATGGCCTGAATCTGCAGGCTGAGCGGCGGCTGGCCGATATGCAGCCGTTCGGCGGCACGGCTGAAATGCAGCTCTTCCGCGACGGCGACGAAATAGCGGAATTGACGAAGGTCCACGCTTATATGCCTGCCTCAATAAGAGACGCCTGAAATCATATTAGACGCAGATATATCGGCAATCCATCATTGAGAATAAAGGATTTTCCGTTATTCGCCGCAAACCCATGACGCAATGGGGCGCGGTATGTGCCATTGTTCTCCCAGAGAAGACAGCCGATCGGAGTTTGCCATGAGCCTCGTTATCCCCGCTCCCGCCATCACCACCATCCCCGTCGTCGGCGGCGGTGAATTTCCCGTGCGCCGCGTGTACTGCGTCGGCCGCAACTATGCCGCCCACGCCCGCGAAATGGGCCATGACCCGAACCGCGAGCCGCCGTTCTTCTTCATGAAGCCGACCGACGCCATCGTGCCGAACGGCTTCGCCATCCCCTACCCGCCGCAGACATCCGACTACCAGCATGAAATCGAACTGGTCGTCGCGCTGAAGTCCGGCGGCGCCAATATCCCGGCGGCCAAGGCACTCGATCATGTGTTCGGCTATGCCGTCGGCCTCGACATGACGCGCCGCGATCTGCAGAACGCGGCGAAGAAGCTGCAGCGCCCCTGGGAGCTCGGCAAGAGCTTCGAGCATTCGGGCCCCTGCGCCGAGCTGACCCCCGCCGCCAAGTTCAAGGACCCGACCAAGGGCGCGATCTGGGTGAAGGTCAACGGCACCGTCAAGCAGACCAGCGATCTCGCCGACATGATTTGGAATGTCGCCGACACGATCTCCTATCTCTCGGAATCGATCCCGCTCGGCGCCGGCGACATCATTTTCATGGGCACGCCGGAAGGCGTCGCGCCGGTGGTCAAGGGCGACAAGCTCGAAGGCCACATCGACGGCCTGACCGACCTGAACGTGACCATCGTCTAATTCGCTAGAAGACCGCAGTTGCGAACGGCCGCGCCCCACATGCGCGGCCGTTTTGCTGTGCGCGCCCGCGCAGTCGCGGCCTGTTGATTGGCCGCCCCCGTGGCCCGGCGCTAAAGTTCTGCCCTGGACCGGCACCGCCGTCCGTTAGGGGAGAGAACCATCATGACCATTGTGCGCGGCCTCGCCGCAACCTTTGCCGCCGCCGCAATGACGGCCGCGGCGTTCACGCCCGCCCTCGCCCAAGAGGCCGGCCGTCTGCGCGGCGAAGTGACGAAAGTCTCCGGCGATATGCTCACCGTCAAAAGCGACGACGGCAAGACCGCCGACGTCGCGCTGGAGAGCGGCACCACGATCAGCCATGCGGTCGCCATCAAAGTCGGCGACATCAAGCCCGGCACCTTCGTCGGCGTCGGCGCTTCGCTGCCCGACGACAAGGGCGTCATGAAGGCGATGCAGGTCGTGGTCTTTCCCGCCAACACGCGGGCCAGCGAGCGCCACGGCGCCTGGGGTGCGGACAGCAACGCCACCATGACCAACGCGCCGGCCACCATGGTCGTCGCCGGCCAGGGCCCCGGCAAGCTGACGCTGACCACCAACGGCCAGAACTATGAGATCGCCGTGCCGCCCGACGCCGTCATCGTGCGCATTGAGGACGGCAGCAAGGACCTGCTCAAGCCGGGCGCTGCGGTCTCGATGTCGAACGTCGCCACTAAGGACGGCAAGCTGTCGACCAAGGCGGTCACTGTCAGCGACGACAAGCGCTATCCGACCCGTTAGACACAGGCGAAAAGCCCAATAAAAAAGGCCAGAACCGCGAGGTTCTGGCCTTTTTGTTTGATCGGCTGAGGCTTAGGTCCAGCTCAGATCATGCTGGCGGAACGGCGTCGAGCGGATGCGCTTGCCGGTCGCGTACCAGATCGCGTTGGCGACCGCCGGCGGCGCCGGCGGGCCGGCGGGCTCGCCGAGACCGCCCCACTTTGTGCCGCCGGACGAGGCGAAGATCGTCTCGACCTCGGGCATCTGGTCGATGCGCAGCAGGTTGTAGCTGTCGAAGTTGGTGTTGATGAAGCGGCCGTTCTCCATCTCGAGGCCGCCCATCCAGGCATGCGACAATTCCCAGCAGACCGAGCCTTCGCATTGCTCGGCGGCGGCATGCGGATTGATCACATGGCCGGCGTCGAGCACGACGAGCAGCTTCTCGATGGTCAGGCGGCCGCGCCGGCTGACGTTCACCGTGGCGCAGGCCGCGGCGATGGTGCCGTGCGATTCGACAACGCCGATGCCCATGCCCTGACCCTTCGGCAGGTCAGTGCGGAAGCCGGCCTTGTCCTTCAAGGTCTGCAAGACGAGCTGATAGTCGTCCTGCCCCTCGGTCATCTTGAGGCGCCAGTCGAGCGGATTCCAGCCGCCGGCGATGGCGATCTCGTCGATGAAACTCTCGGCCATGAAGCCCATCTGGTTGGCGCCCGGCGCGCGATGCGTCGAGCCCGGAATGTGCGTCTTGGCGTTGTGGCGCTCGTGATGGCGGACCGGGAAGTTGTACGACATGTTGGAGATGCCGTAGTCCGCCGTGGCGCTGCCGAAGTTGTTGATGCCGTCCTGTGTGAACCAGGCGCCGCGCGTGAACAGCGCGGTCGGTAGGCCGTCTTCACCAAGCGATGCGGTCAGCTTGGCCAGCGCCAGCGGGCGCTGCTTGTCCTGCGCCAGGTCTTCCTCGCGGCTCCAGATCACCTTCACCGGCTTGCCGAGCTGCTTGGAGATTTCGGCCGCCTGTTTGGTGACGCCGGTGCCGCCGCCGCCGTTGCCGCCGAAGCCGCCGCCGAGGAACATCGTGTGGGCGTAGATGTCCTTGGCGTCGCGGCCGAGCTGCTCGGCGACGATGGTGATGGCGGCAGACTGGTCCTGCGTCGGCGACCAGACGTCGACGCGATCGGCCTGCACATGCACGGTGGCGTTGATCGGCTCCATGCGCGCATGGGTCTCGAACGGACGTTCGTACTGCGCCGTCACCACCTTGCTGGCGGCGGCGATGATCTCGGCGGCGCGGGGATCGCCCTTGCCGGTCAACTGACCGGTCTGATCGAGCAGTTTGCGACCCTCCACATAGTATTGGGCGCTGCTTGTCTTGCCGCTCTCGCCGAAGTCCCACTCGACCTTGACGAGATCGAGCGCGGTCTTGGCGCGATACCAGCTGTCGAACACCACGGCGATCGCGTCTTGCATGTCGGGCTGGCCGCGCTTGCCGGGCACCGCTTTCAGCTGCACCGTGCCGACATAACCGGGCCGCTTCTTGATGGCGCTGTCATCGAAGCTTTTCAGCGTGCCCCACGGCACCGGGCTCGCCTTGACGGCGGCGTAAACCATGCCGGGCACTTTCGTGTCCATGGCATATTTCGCGCTGCCGTTGACCTTGTTGGGGATGTCGAGCCGCATGGTGCCTTTGCCGAGCAGCCACCATTTGGTGGGGTCGGTGTTGATCGCCGGCTCCTTGTCGAGCTTCACCGTCGCGGCGGCGTCGACGAATTCGCCGTAGGTGCCGGTGTGGCTGCCCGAGGTCAGCACGCCGAGCTTGGCCTCGACCTTCGAACGGTCGACACCCCAGGCGGTCGCCGCCGCCTGCTTCAGGCGCTCGCGCGCCGACGCGCCGGCCTGCATCAGATGCGGATGCTGCAACCGCACGAGCTGCGAGCCGTGCGTGCTCATCACCTTGTATTCTTTGTTGTTGCGCAAATGCCGGTTGGCGTCGGCGAACTCGGTCTTGATCTTCGACCATTCGACGTTCAGCTCTTCGGCGATCAGCAGCGCGACCGAGGTGATGCCGCCCTGGCCCATCTCGGTGTGCGGGATGCGGATCGTCACCGTGTTGTCGCGGTCGATGACGAGCCAGGCGTTGATCTCGGTGCCGACGGCGGTGGTCAGCGATTGCGGGTTGGGGCCGATGGTGGCGGCATTGGCGAGCGGCATGTGGAAGCCGATCATCAATCCGCCGCCGGCGGCGGCCGCGCCTTGAATGAACGAGCGGCGCGACAGAATCTGCTTGGTCTGTTCGGTCATGTCAGCCTCCCCTAGCTCTGCTCGATCTTGGCGGCGCGATTGATCGCCTCTTTGATCTTCAAGTACGTGCCGCAGCGGCAGAGGTTGTCGGCCATGGCCGCCTCGATCTCCGCTTCGGTCGGCTTCTTGCGTTTGGCGAGCAGGGCGGAGGCCGCCATGATCTGCCCACTTTGACAATAACCGCATTGCGGCACGCCGACTTCCATCCAGGCGACCTGGACCGGATGCGAGCTATCTTTCGACAGGCCTTCGATGGTGGTGATCTTCTTGCCGACCGCGGCGGACGCCGGATATTGGCAGGCCTTCGCTGCCTGGCCGTCGACGTGAATGGTGCAGGCGCCGCAGCGCGCGATGCCGCAGCCGTATTTCGTGCCGGTCAGCCCGACGTTCTCGCGCAGCACCCAGAGGAGCGGCGTCTCCGGATCGACGTCCACTTTCTGGACGCTGCCATTGATGGTGAGCGAAAATTCCATAGCGGTCCCTTTCACCGAATGCGCGCAATCGAGGGCCCTGTCCCCGCGGCGCTTGCCAGCTTCACGCTGTTCTCGCAATAATAGCCCTAAGAATAATGCTCGTCTGGTAGATTCTACCGGACTATATGCGGTCGCAACCGCAGCACTCGTAGCGGTTATATCGCGGCGGATATAACGCGATCGACCAGCAGGGGATCTTCCAATGAGAACAAAACGCAACAAGGCTTGGACTCTGCTCGGTCTCGCCGTGGTGCTCGCCATCGTCGGCGTCGTCGGCCTGTTCCTCTTGGCGCGTCAGCCGGAGATCGCCGCCATCGCCAAGCCGGACCCCGCCAGCTTCGACCAGGCGCTGGTCGATCGCGGCCGCGTGCTCGCCAATTACGGCGACTGCACCGCCTGCCACACGCGCGAGGACGGCGAGCCGTTCGCCGGCAACCTGCCGCTGCCGACGCCGTTCGGCACCATCTACACCACCAACATCACGCCCGACGTCGATACCGGCATCGGCGGCTGGTCCAAGGAGGCCTTCCGCCGCGCCCTCAAAGAGGGTGTCGACCGCAAGGGCAATCATCTCTATCCGGCCTTCCCCTACGACCATTTCACCAAGGTGAAGGTCGAAGACGTCGACGCGATCTATGCCTACCTGATGGCCGGCGTGCAGCCGGTGAAGGAGGCGCCGCACAAGAACGAGCTGCCCTTCCCGTTCAACATCCGCCAGACGCTCTATGTCTGGAAGGCGCTGTTCCTCGACAAGTCGCCGTTCAAGCCCGATCCGACGCGCGACGCCCAGTGGAACGAGGGCGCCTATCTGGTCGAAGGCCTCGGCCATTGTGGCGCCTGCCACACGCCGCGCAACCTGATGGGCGCGGAAACCAGCCCGGCTTACGGCGGCGGTCTCGCCGAAGGTTGGGTCGCGCCGCCGCTCAACAAGGATGCTTACTCGCAGATGCCGTGGACCCAGCAGGAGTTGGTCGTCTATCTGATGGACGGCTGGCATGCCAACCATGGCATGGCGGCGGGCCCGATGACCCCGGTGGTCAACGCCCTGCAAAACCAGAACGAGATCGACGTCTTCGCCATCGCGTCTTATGTCGAAACGCTGCGCACCGGCGCGCCGAAGATCGACGCAACCGCCGCCCGCGCCGCCGCCGTCAAACGCGAATGGGGCAACCCGGAGGCGCCGGCCGTGCCGGCCGAATTCGCCGCCGGGGCGAAAGTGTTCGAGCAGCGCTGCGCGCAGTGCCATCGCAACAACGGCGGCAGCGTGCCGCTCGCCTTGCAAAGCTCGATCCACGCCCCCGATCCCGGCAGCGTCGTCCATGCCATCTGGAACGGCATCCGCCCGCCGACCGGCGCGCTCGGCCGCTCGATGCCGGCCCTCGGCCCGCAACTCTCGGAAGCCGAGATGACCGCGCTGGTGAAGTTCCTACGCGCCCGCTACACGGACAAGAAAGCTTGGTCCGGCGTGGATAGCGCGGTGAAGGACGTGCGCAAGGGGAAGTAACCCGCGCGCGCCGTGATCAAACAAAAAGGGCCGCTCTTTCGAGCGGCCCTTTTTTCATTCCATGTCTGCGGCGCTATCTCACGCCGGCAACGCCAAACCGTCGGCCGATCATCTCGGCGGTGAACGACACCGCGATCAGCACCAGGATGATCAGCACCGAGAAGGCCGAGATCAGGCCGAAGGAGCCTTCCGTCCATAGGCTGTAGATGGCGACGCCGACGGTGCGGGTTTCCGGCCCCGACAAGATCGCCGAGATCGCCAACTCGCGGAAGGCGTGGATCATCGTCCAGATCCAGGCGGTGACGATCACCGGCCGCAGCAGCGGCAGCAGCACCTTGCGGAACATGCGCCACCAGGAGGCGCCGCAGGCATAGGCCGCCTCTTCCAGCTCGGGGTGGAACTGCAGCATGCCGACCGACACGATTCGCATGCCGTGCGGCATGTAGCGCGTGATGTAGGCGAGCAAGATCACCCACAGGGTGCCGTAGATCGGCAGCGGCACCACCAGGTAGAGCCACAGCATGGCCACGCCGAACAGCACCGAAGGCACCGCTTGCGGCACGAAGGCGAGGAAATCGAGCGCCTTGCGGCCGGGGATCTTGGTGCGGATGACGATCCAGGAAATGATGCTGACGAACAGCACCACGAAGGTCGCCGAGCCGACGCCGAGCAGCAGGCTGTTCTGGATGCCGCTGATCACCGTCGAGTTCTTGAACACCAGCTGGTAGTTGGCGAAGCTCATGGATTCAATCGCGCGCATCGACGGCTGCTGGAAGAAGCGCATGAACGAGGCCCAGACCAGCACCAGCGTCGGCATGATGACGGCGACGAACACGATGAACAGGCAGGCGAGGCCGACCGGCCAGCGCCACTTGCCGAGCTCGATGATGCGCGGGCGGAACGCCTTGCCCGAGACGGTGACGAAGGCATAGGCGCGCCGCGTCATGCGTTGGTAGATGTAGACGCCGGCCAGGGCGATGACGAGCAGCAGCACGCCATAGGCGCCCGCCGCGCCGTAATCGGACGGCACATAGGTCGTCTTGAAGAAGATTTCCGTGCTGAGCACGAAGGTCTTGATCGGCAGGCCGAGCACCAGCGGCACCTCGAAGGATTCGAGGTTGTGGATGAACACCAGAATGCAGGACGCCACCACGGCCGGCTGGATCATCGGCATGGTGATGCGGCGGAAGGTATAGACGAGCGACTTGCCGGAGGTGAAGGCCGCCTCTTCGAGCGCCGGATCCATCGATTTGAGCGCGGCGACGACGGTGAGGAACACCAGCGGGAAGGTGTCGAGCCCTTGGGCGATGATCATGCCGCCCATGCTGTACATGTCGAACAGCGGCTCGGTCGAGCCGGTCAGGTTCTTCCAGATACCGTTGAGAATGCCGATCTTCGGGCTGCCGAGGAACACCCAGGCGATCGCCGTCAACAGGCCGGGAATGATGATGCGCACATAAGTCAGAGTCGAGATGGTGCTGCGGAACGGCGCGTCGGTGCGCGCCACGACGATGGCGAGCGCGATGCCGATGAGGGCGGAGAGCACGGTGGAGCCGGTGGCGTAGATAACCGTGTTGCCCATCGCCTCCCAGAACTCGTGACCGCCCAGGGCGCTCGTGTAGTTCTCCAGCGTGAGGCTGAGGCTGAGGTAATCGTCGTCGGTCGGCCGGCTTGTCTTCAAGCTGCCCCACAGCAGGAAGGCGAGCGGCACAATCACCTGATAGACCAGGAAGGCGACGACGACCCACAGGGTCAGGCGGCTGAAATCGAAGCCGCCCCTGCTCCGCGCGCCCAACGGGGCCGCCGGGGGAATGGTCGCCAGGCTTGGGGTCTCGGCCGTCATGCCTTGATTGTCCTTATGCTACGAAATACGGGTCTCATGCCTGCACCTTGTCGCGCGCTGCCGCCGGCAGCAGATGGCCGGCAAGCCAACCCACCAGCGTATCGGTGACGTCCCAGCCGTCGCCGTGGCCCATATGGCCGCCGGGGAAAAAGCGCGCCGATTTCGCGTTGCCGTGCTGCAGCAGCAGATAATGATCGCGGATGGGAAACACCGAATCGTCGACGCCATTGACACAGAGCAGTGGCGCACAGGGCTTGTCGAGCAGGCCCATGTCGAGCAGCGAGAGCTTGGGCGCGTAGGCCACCCACTCCTCGAAGCTGGCACGGCCGAAAGCGCAGGCCAGCGTCTCGGCCAGATCGAACGGATATTCGCCGTGCGCCGCCTCGTGGATCCATTCTTCGGTAAAGGCGAAATGCGCCGGGCCGCCGTGATTGATGGCGGCGGCGAGGCGATGTTTGTGCGTGTGGGCGAGCTTGGTCGCCCAATAGCCGCCGGTGCTGCAGCCGACGACGGCGACGCGCGTGGCGTCGAGCGCCGGCTTGGCGGCGATCCAGTCGAAGATCGGGTCCCACATGCGCTCGGCATCCTCGGAGCCGGCGAGCGGCGCTTCGCCGACGCCCGGCATGTCGATCGACAGCGTTGCCATGCCGGCCTTGAGATAGCGCTCGACGCGGCGCTCTTCCTTGAAGGAATCGATGCCGCCCCAGATCATCACCACCGGATAAGGCGCGGTTCCTGTTTTCGGCAGGCGCAGATAGGCGACGATCTCCGTCCCCTCGCCCGGCTTGCCCTGGAAGGGGATGACGACGAGCTGCAGCGGCGAGGCGGCATAGGCCTCCAGCGCGCGGTAGGCGTTTTGCGATTTCTTGTAGGCGAGCTTCTTGCCCGCCGAATTGGGCGCCGGATAGCGCGCCGCCCGGAGAAAGCCGTAGGCGAGTTTCCAATTGGCGGCGGCGGCGCGCGCATCGCCGCGCCCGGCCGCATCGCGCGCCTTGGCCTCATAGGGCGCGGCGGCGGCGCTGAAGGCAGCCGCCCAGGCGTCGCGCTCGGTCGAGGTCAACCGCTCGAGGATCGCCCGCGCGGTCTCGTAGTCGACATTGTCGAGCGGATTGCGGCCGTGCTTGGCGCGCGCGAGCATGATGTCGCGCACGTCGCCATAAGGCCGCTCGAATTTCTCCAACTTCATCCCCTTACCCCACGCCCCTCTACGCCCGTTTGAACGACACGAGGCCCATCGCAGATGCAATGGGCCTCGCGCGATTCAGGCAGGCGTTACTTCTTGTTGCGCACGAAGTAGCTGTTGAACTGCTTCGCGACTTCCGTGTAGTCGATGCCCTTCGGCTGGATCACGAAGGTCTGCGGATTGCCTTCGTCGAGCCACTTCAGCACCGGGTGTTCGACGCCGGTCTTGAGCACGGGCACGCGGCCGGCTTTCGCCTGAGCCGCCTGACCGCGATCCGACGCCAGCCAATGCAGCGCCAGCTTGGCGGCGTTCGGGTGCTTCGCCGTCTTGATCGAGCCGTAATAGGACGGGATGACCGTCACCGGCTGAAACACCGGCTTCACCACGTCCACCGGCGCGCCCTGCTTCTGGAAGTCGGCGATGCGATGGCCATAAGCTTCGACCGAGATCGGGAATTCGCCGGCGACCATCAATTCCATGATCTGCGTCGCGCCTTCGCGCAGCACGACGTTCTGGGCCAGGCCCTTCATGAACTTGTCGGCCTTTTCCGGGCCCATGGTCTGCCACATGGCGGCGAACCATTCGTAGCCTTCGATGTCGAGCGCGAGCTTGCCCTTCCACTTCGGATCGAGCAGGTCGTCCCAGGTCTTCGGCAGTTCGCTCGGCTTCAGCATGTTGGTGTTGTAGTCGACGAACTTGACCAGCAGCGCGTCGGTGACGAGGCCGGGCATGTTCTTCGGCGCCGGGAAGCGGTAGCGCTCCTGCTGCGCCTTATCGACGCCCAAGTAGGGCTCGATCGCGCCGGCTTCTTCCAGCTCGGCAAGTTCGCTGGTGGCATGGACCACGTCGGCCTTGTTGTCGCCGCTCTTGTATTCAAGCAGGACGCGCTCAAGGAAGTTGGCGGTGCGCACGCGCGTCGCCGATACCTTAATCTGCGGATAGTCCTTCATGAACTCGGCCCAGATCGTGTCGTAGGCGTCTTGCTGCGCCGTGCCGTAGAAGGTCAGCGCGCCTTCCTTCTTGGCCGCGGCCACCAGCTCGGCGGTCGCGCCGGTCTGCCCGGCGGGGCCAAGATCCTGCGCCTGCACCGCGCCGATCGTCGCCGCCGACATCACCATCGCCGCCACCGCGCCGATGAAGCCGCGCGTCTTGCGCGGCGAGAGCGTCGTAAATCCGTTCATAAAAAAGCCTCCTGCATCATTTGTTTTTTAACATTCGCGATACGCTATTCACTCCGCCGTCGCGACGGATCGTCATCTTTCCGTCAGACAGCGGCCGCCATAGGCTGAGCCGCACGGCTCGGAGTCACCGCCGAGCCATGGTCGTCGTCGCGCACAATGGCGCATTTATCCGGCGGCAAGCGCAGCATCACGTCCTGGCCCACCTTGAGCGCGGCAATGCCGGGCAACTGCGCCGTCACTTCATGGCCGGCGAGGTTGAGCTGGCACTCGGTGAAATTGCCGAGATAAGTGACACTCTGCAGCTTGGCCGACCAGCTGTTGCCGGCTTCCGCGAAGGGAGTCGCCGACACTTGGATATGTTCGGGACGGATCATCACCAGCGGCGTGCCGCTGGAGTTTTCCGCCGCATTGTTCATCACGTCGATCGGGCCGACCGGCGAGGTCGCCTGCCAATGGCCGGCGCTGGTCTTGCGCAAGGCGCCTTCGACCGGCAGCACATTGGCGGTGCCGATGAACTCCGCCGTGAAGCGGGCCTTCGGCCGTTCATACAGCTCGGCCGGCGTGCCCATCTCGACGATGCGGCCCTTCGACATCACCACCACCAGATCGGAGATGGCCAGTGCTTCTTGCTGATCGTGGGTGACGTAGACGGTGGTGATACCGAGACGCTGCTGCAGCGCGCGGATTTCCGAGCGCATGCTGACGCGCAGCTTGGCGTCGAGGTTGCACAGCGGCTCGTCAAGCAACAGCACTTCAGGCTCGGCCACCAGGGCGCGCGCCAAGGCGACGCGTTGCTGTTGGCCGCCGGACAGCTGTGGCGCCGGACGCTTGGCATATTCGGCGAGGCCGACCAGATCGAGGGCGTTCTCGACGCGACGGTTGACTTCGCTTTTCTTCAGGCCGGTACCATCGAGCGGAAAGGCGACGTTTTCGGCGACCGTCATGTGCGGCCAGATCGCGTAGCTCTGAAAGACCATGCCGATGCGGCGGCGATAGACCGGCAGGGCAATGCCCTCAGCGCTCGAGAACACGGTCTCGTTGCCGATCTTGATGATGCCTTCATGGGGCTTTTCCAAACCGGCGATGCAGCGCAGCGTCGTCGTCTTGCCGCAGCCCGAGGGGCCGAGCAGCGTGACCAGGGTGCCAGGCTCGATCGTCAGCGAGACGTCGTTGATCGCCGCGACCTGACCCCAGTCGGTCTGGAAGTACTTCTTGATATTCTGCAAGCGAACCATGCTGCTCCCACGAACAAAAAATGAGGCCATCTCTATAGAGGCCAAGCTATGCGAGCCGACCGTCCGATAATCCGTGGGGGAGGTATTCGTCGGCTGTCGTGGCGCCGAGATCGGCGGCGCTGGCGAAGCACGGCACGAATGACGAGAAGATCAGCAGCTAGCCGCGCGATCCCGTTTCTCTCTCGCGAGTCTGGTTGCGTCCAACCCCGCGATAACTCCCCGACTTAGTTGCCCGTCTTATGCAGGCTAACTGGCCGAAGGCTATGCTGAGAGCGAAATTCCGTCAATGACTTAGGGGGAATTGGCCACTGCGCGCGCTGCACAAAATAGGGGCGGCGCGATTAGTGAAACGTGGTGATGAAAGCGATTCGCGCTTGGGCGAAGATGGCGTGCCGATCACGAAAAAGAAGTTAACTTATATCTACTTGAAATTCATACATAAAATTAATCGCTAACAACACTGAAGCTAGGTTGGCGGCCGAAAAGAGAGGCCGCTTCAGAACTTGGCGCTGAACATCGCCAATCCGTCGAAGGACGTCATGCCGTCGCCGAATACAGCTTCGCCGTTCAGCTTGAAGGTCACGTCATGGGGCAGATCAATCGATAGCGCCGCCCCAACGAAGGCTGCGCTGCGAT
>CANJIM010000032.1 GCA_947474495.1 Rhodospirillaceae bacterium | reverse complement strand
CCGCCAGCAAATATCAGGTCCGACAATGGACCGGAATTTATCGCGACTGCAGTTCAGAAATGGCTGGCCCAGGTCGGCGTGAAGACGCTTTACATCACGCCGGCATCGCCCTGGGAGAACGGCTACAACGAAAGCTTCAACGGATCGCTGCGCGACGAGCTTCTAAATGGCGAGATCTTCTACAGCCTGGCCGAAGCCAAAGTGCTGATCGAGGCCTGGCGGCGGCATTACAACACAATCCGCCCGCACAGCAGCCTCGGCTACCGACCGCCGGCCCCGGAAACCGCGACACCGCCATTGCAGCCTTCCGGTTCCGCTTCGCTCCACCTTCAGCCGGCAATGGCGAAGGAGAGACGAATGCACTAACATTCTACCTGGACCACTCGATGGGGGCCGATCATTTCCTGGTGGCGGGAGGCGAAAGGTGCACGTCCCTAAGGCGCCCCATGGACCAATCATCGACCGGTGCGGCTTGGTGGGACTTTGACGCCTGATGCCCAACCATATTCGCCAAGCAGGGCTTAAGGAGGCGCGGCCGGGGGGCATGATGAACATTCGTCACCTGGCCTTGGCGGCGCTTCTGAGCTGCGCGGGCGCATCCGCCGGTCAGGCGCAGCAGGGGGGCTCGCTCCTGCAAGGGGCCGATCCGGACTTCGAGGCGGGCGACGGGCGCTATTGGCTCTACCCGACGGGCGACAAGGCGCTGTTCGCCTGGTCGTCGCCCGACATGCGGCAGTGGCAGCGCGGCGCGCAGCTGTTGTCGCTCGACGCAATCGGCTGGATCGGCGATGACGGCGCGCCGCGCCACTTTCTCTGGGCGCCCGACATGGTGGCCGCCAACGGACGCTGGTATCTCTACTATTCGGTCGGCCCGCAGAACCCGACGCCGAGCCGCATCGGCGTCGCGCTCTGCCGGTCGCTAGCCGGTCCCTGCGCCGACAGCGGCAAACCCCTGATCCATGACGGCGGCAACCGGTTCGAGGCGATCGATCCCGCCGTGTTCGTCGATCCCAAGGACGGCACGGCCTATCTCTATGCCGGCGGCAGCGCCGGGGCGCGCTTACGCGCCTGGGTGCTGAAGCCCGACATGATCAGTCTCGATCGTGAGCTGCAGGTCCCCACGCCGCCGCGCTTCACCGAAGGCGCCTTCATGTTCGAGCGGGGCGGCACCTATTATCTGTCCTATTCGTCCGGCAAATGGCGCGAGTCGAGCTATTCGGTGCATTACGCGACCGCGGCGGCGCCGACCGGACCATGGTCTTATGCCGGCGCGATCCTGGTGAGCGATGCCATATACAAGGGGCCTGGGCATCACGCTTTCCTGCGCGACCCCACGGACGGCCGCTGGTATATCGCCTATCACCGCTGGGAAGGGCAACGCGGCGACGGCCCCTATACGGGACAGCGCCGCATCGCGATCCAACCGGTCGCCTTCGCGGCGGATGGCGCGATCCTGCCGATCCGCATGGAGTGACCTTTCGGCCGCCGCGCCGAGGCTGGCGCGGCCAAACTGGCGCGGGCCAGGTTGGTCCATTAAACTCGCTCCATGAATCGCAGCATCCGCTCCACCGTCTTCAAACTGTTCACCGCCGCGCTGCTGATGAGCGGAGCCGTTGCCGCCTCAGTCTCCGCCCCAGTCTCCGCCATGGACATCAAGGCGGTTGGCGATCAACTTATCCTGTCGGGCGCCGTCACCGGCGATGATCGCCTCGAACTGCTCGATGCTCTGCGCGCCCATCCCGGCGTCACCACGGTGGTGCTGCGCAATTCGCACGGCGGCGACGCCAAGAGCGGCTATCGCGTCGGCGAACTGATCCGCGACCGGGGCCTGCGCACCATCGTTTCGGGCTATTGCTGGTCCGCCTGCACGCGCATGTTCCTCGGCGGCAAGACGCGCTATTTCTCCAGCGATTATCCGCCGGAATACACGCATCTGTCGTTTCACGGCAATTACAGCAACGGTTTCATCAATCTGGAAGCCGTTAACCGCCTGAATCTGCAAGACTGGATCATCAAACATTCCGACGGCAAGGCGGACCCCGATCTCGTCTCGCGCTGGATCCATATTCCGCTGCCGGCCGGCGCGGCGCATTTCTTCCATCCGTCGATCGCCGCCTGGCGCGGCCGATCGACCTTCCTGTGCAAGGGCAGCGAGAAAACGCAGAACCGCATGTTTGGCTGCGAACCGATCGCGCAGACCGCGCTGGAGATGGGCATCGTCACTTCACTCGACCTCGCGGCGTCGAACGACCAGGCGGAGCTGCGCAAAACCGTCCCGGCGCTGCCGCCGGTCCGCGTCGGCGTCGCCGCCAGCGACATGGCGCAGTTTCCCCTCAAGAGCGACGCGGCCTTGCGCGAGTACGAGCGATTCCTCGCCGCCGCCGCGCCCAAGGTCTTCGCCAAGCAGATGGACGGCGGCCAATATGCCTGGAACGCCGCCAAGACCATCGACGGCGCCTTGGCCACGGCGCTCGGCCGTTGCGAAGAGCGCGCCAAGGGCAAGCCTTGCGCCGTCTACGCCCTCGACGAGAATCTGCTCGCCTCGCCGTAAGGGAGCGAAGCGACCGGCGGATCGTTCAAAGGGCATGAAGGGTCCGGCGATCTACATCGGCACCGCCGGCTGGAGCGTTCCGCCCGCTTATGCGGCGGACTTCCCGCCGGACGGCACGCATCTGGCGCGTTACGCCCAACGTCTGACCGCCGCCGAGATCAATTCCTCATTCTACAAACCGCATCAGCGCAAGACCTATGCGCGCTGGGCCGACTCGACGCCCGCCGACTTCCGCTTCGCCGTCAAACTGCCAAAGGCGATGACCCATGGGCAGAAGCTCGCCGACTGCGGCGCATTGCTTGATGTCTTTGCCGAGCAGGTGACGGGGCTCGGCGGCAAGCTCGGCGTTCTTCTGGTGCAATTGCCGCCGTCTTTGCGCTTCGCCGCGGCGGTGGCGGATCGCTTCTTCGCCGACCTGCAGAGCCGCATCGCCGCGCCGGTCGCCTGCGAGCCGCGCAACGCCAGCTGGTTCACGCCGGAGATGAGCGATTGGCTGGCTGCGCGGCGCATCGCCCGCGTCGCCGCCGATCCCGCCAAGATCAAGGGGGCCGGTGAGCCGGGCGGCTGGGAGGGCCTCGTCTATTACCGCTGGCATGGCTCGCCGCGCATCTATTACTCCGATTACGACGCAGCGGCGCTCGCCGGTCTGGAAGAACGCTTGCAAGCGGCAAGATCGCGCGGCGCTGCCGCCTGGGCGATCTTCGACAACACCGCCGCCGGCGCGGCGCTCGGCAATGCGCTGACGCTGCAGCCACGGCGCGGATGACCGACGGTGCTCTGGTCGTTAGACTGGCGTCCGCATGAGCAACTCCGCACCCTTGCCCGATTATGGGCGCCATCTGCACGACATCGCCGGCCGATGGGTAGCCTATCGCGACAGAACTGAAGCCCCGGCGAAGCCCCACCGCAAACGCGCCCCGACAAAAAGAGCGCTAATACAATCTAACCCATTGAAAAAAATGGTGCCGACTCGCGGAATTGAACCGCGGACCTACTGATTACGAATCAGTTGCTCTACCCCTGAGCTAAGTCGGCAAACCCTGACGGACCGGCAAATCGCGGTCCGCGCGAGGCAAACGCCTCGAAGGGGGCGGGTTGTAGCATAGCTACTGGCGTCTGGAAACCGTACTGCGCAGGCTGCTAGGCGTCTGGGAAAGATCGGCCCCACCGTCCTTGATATAAATCAAACCCTTGATGGAAAAGGGGAATTTTTGACTATCTGCATTCTCGCGGCTTGCCCGGCGACCGCCGGCTGGGCTAGGGTCGCGATGACGTCTCAAGTGACGTCGCCGTTCCACCATCGCCGAGCCCCGTCGCCGCCATGAACATCCGCCCGTTTTACGTCTATCAGAAGGCCGTCTTCCCGGCCGACTTCTGCGACAAGGTCATCACCGAAGGCGAGAAGCTGCCGCACAAAGCGACCGGCACCGTCGGCATGTTCGAAGGCGAGCGCGAAGACACGACGATCCGCAGCACCGAGCTGACGTTCTTCCCGCAGGAGCCCGCATACGGCTGGCTCTACGATTACATTCTGCAGTTCATCAACGCCGCCAACACGAAGTATTGGAACTTCAAGCTGTCGGCGGTCGAGCCGGTGCAATACGGCGTCTACAACTCCGGCCAGTATTATCACTGGCATGTCGATCAGCATCCTTATCCCTACAAGGACGGAGCCAACAAGGGCCTGACGCGCAAGCTCTCCTACACCATGCAGCTGACCGACGGCGACGAGTATGAAGGCGGCGATTTCGAGTTGAAGGATCCCGGCGAGGAAAACAAGATCATGAAGATCGACGGCATCCGCGCGCGCGGCTCCGTCATCATCTTCCCGTCCTTCATCCTGCATCGCGTGACGCCGGTGACCAAAGGCGTGCGCCGCTCGATGGTCGGCTGGATCGTCGGCCCACCGTTCCTGTAAGCTGACTTAGGTCATCGGCCTAAACGGCCGGCGGTAGCTCGTCGCGCAACGTCAGCCGCGACGGCATCATAGCCGGCGCGAGCGCGCTGACCGGCGTCGGACTTGCCCAATCCAAACTGTCGAACGCATCGCACGAGCCGCAGATCGGTGACCAGTCCGCCGTGCGCGCGTTGCAGGCGCGGCAGGTCCAGGCCTCGTCGGGCCGCGCCGTGGCGGCATGATCGAGCGCGCGTCGTGCCGCGCCGTCGTCGCGATGCTCAAGCTGCTCCAGTTCGGCAAGCAGCCGCCAGGCGCGCGCCGGCGGCTCGCTCTCCGCCGCCGTCGCGGCGACGAGCTGGCCGCGCGCCGTGCCCCACAGCTTCGCCGCCATGGCGGCGCGCGCCAGGGCGAGGCGGCTTTCGACATGTTCGGGCGCGAGCTTGACGAGGCGTTCCATGCGGCCGAAGGCCTTCAAGGGATCGGGCTCATAGCGGGCGTCGAGATAGAGCTGCGCCAGTTCGGCGCTCGGCATCAACGGCCAGGTCGCCTCGATGGTCTTGACCGCTTCGCGGCGCGCACCGTCGGCGATCAACAGCCGCGCCAGATGCGATGCAAGCGGCGCCGACGCCGGCAGCGAGCGATGGGCCTTGCGGGCATGACGCAAGGCGCTCTGGCTCTCGCCACCGCGTTCGGCTTGCACCGCTTGGAGATAGGCGAGCAGCGCCGACTGACGATCAGCCTGTTCGGGCGCCAGCAAGTAGCGGCGCTCGCCGCGCGTCACCGCGTCCTCGGCGGTGCGCCAATCGCCGGCGCGGACCGACAGATCGAACATGCTGGCGAGCAGCCACGGCGTCTCCGGCTTGAGCGCATAGGCGCGGCGCGCCAGCTCCAAGGCCTTGTCGCGCTCGCCGTTGCGTTGGGCTTGCGCCAAGAGGCCGCGCAAGCCGACGAATTCCGTGTCCGGCCGCGCCAGCATGGCAGTGAAGCAGCGCGCCGCTTCGGCCTCGTCGCCGAGCAGTTGCGCCGCCTGCGCCGACAGCAGCAGGGACAGCGACATATCTTCCGGCGCGGCCAAGCTTCGCACGCGTTCGGCGGCGAGGCGTGCCGCCGTGGCATCGCCGGCAGCGACGGCGATCATGCCGCGCGTCAATTCCATATGGCCGGCCTCGCGTCGACGGTTTTGCCGCCAATGACGCACACGACGCGGCGCGCCGAACACGGCGCGCCAGAACCGCCAGAGCACCAGCAGCAGCACGAACAGGAGCAGCGACGCGGCGACGACAATCCCGACCGGCGCTTCGACATGCCAGCCGA
This sequence comes from Rhodospirillaceae bacterium, assembly GCA_947474495.1. Classification (GTDB taxonomy): domain Bacteria; phylum Pseudomonadota; class Alphaproteobacteria; order SMXQ01; family SMXQ01; genus CAMAVH01. The sequence goes on along the minus strand of CANJIM010000032.1, from coordinate 31,370 downwards.
GCCACTCAAGAGTGACGATGCCGGGTCGCAAGGCGAACCAGCCGGCCACTGCGATGGCCGACGCCAGCATGAGAAAATAGGCGATAGCGCGGATCATCGCGGCGCACCTGTGGCCGAACGCATGGCGAGGCCACGCTGCAGCAAGGCAGCGGCCAATTGATCCGCCGCGTCGCGCGCGCGGGCATCGGCGATCCAGGCCTCCAACGCGGCGCGCAAGTCTGGCGACAAGGATTCGCGCTTGGCGAGCAACCGCACCGGCGCGATGGCTTCCGCCAGATCGCCGGCGGCGAGGCGGCGTTCGGCGCGCGACAGCAAGCGGTCGGCGGGATCGCCCGCATTCAACATGACGCCATCGTCGGCAACGCGGCGCACCACCACAGCCGACGTCATGCTCCGCCACAGCCGTGCGAACAGGCCATTGTCGGGCGCGCCGGCTTCCGCTCGCAGGACGCTGGCGACCAATGCCATCAAACGGTCGCGCAGCTCGTCCGGCGCGGCGAGTCCTTTGGCAGCGGCGGGTTGGACGAGATCGAACTGCGCGGCGAGTCCCACTTCCTGCGCCAAGGGCCGCAGGTCGACGATAGCCTCGGCGAAGGGCGTGCCGCGGTCGAGCGATTCGCGTAGCGCCAGCGCGCCGAAGGTCAGCGTTTGCGCGCGCGCCGCGCGGACGCGCTCGGCCTCCTGCGCCACGGTTTGCGCTTCGAGTTTTTGCGTGAGCGCGCTCAGCGTTTCGTCAAGGCGGGTCAGGCGCGCGGAGAAGGCATCGGTGGCATAGCGCAAGGTTTCCGACGCCGCTGGTCGGTCGGCGAGACGGCCGAGCCGCGATTCCAAATCGTCGAGGCGTGACAGCAGTTCGGGAGAGGTTTCCGCCGATGTGTCGGCTGACGCCTCGGGCGGCGCTTCATGGGACCGCAGAATCGGTTCGCGCTGCGCTTCCATCAGGCGCGCGGTGGTCAGCGCCAATTCGCGGCGCAGAGCGTCGATGACTGCGGCGCTGTCCGGCGACGCGTCGGCCGGCGTTGCTGCCGTGGACGCGCTGCTCTCGGCTGGCGACGGCGGCGCCGATTGCGGCGTCAATTTCGCGCCCGGCAGCTTGAGCCATTCGAAGGCGAAGACCGTCCGCAGCGCCGCCGGCTTGGCGAGATAAAGCGCGACGCCGCCGATCAGCAGCAGGGCGACGATGGCAAGGGCCAGACGACTCTGCCACGACACACGGTCTCGCGACGGCTCGGATGCGGGAGCACTCGACGACGAGGCAGCGGCGTGGCTGTCGGAAAAGATCGGCGGCGGCAGCGGCAAGCCGCTTGCCTCAATCGACGCATCTTGCTGTGGCGCGTCGGTCGTCCAAGGCGAAGCCGGGCTTTCGGTCGGCGCGGCGGACATAGCGGCTTTCGGCCGCGTCTCACGCTCGACGAAACGGTCGAGCGCCGACAAGAGCGCATCCTGCGTCGGTTCAGCAGCGGTGAGAATATCGCGCCAGCTCGCCGCACCAGGCAGCTCATCGACCGCGTCGGCGACGGCAGGGCTCAAGCAAATGGCGGTCGTGCGGCCAAGCGCCGGCGCCAGATCGGCGGCAGTTGCGAGAGCCACGAAGGCGGTCGCCGTTCGCGGCGAGAAAAACAAGGCCGCCGGAATATCGCCGCGCCGTAAAGCGTCTGACGTTTCCAGTGATAAAGCGTCGGTCTTTTTTGTCTCATAGAGAACCGCGCGCGTCACCGTGAAGCCTTGCGCCGCCAGCAGTCCGCTCAGATCGCCCGCGACGTCCGAGGCAGCGATATGCAACAGCGGCCCCGCTTCGGGGCGCACCCGCGAGATGACCAGCGCGGCCAGCGCCTTCACATCGCCGGAGGCTGACAGCACCTCGGCGAACCCCGCCTCTTGCGCCGCGCGGCCGGTGGCATCGCCGACGGTATAGACCGGCAAGTGGCGCACTGCCGAAAGGTCATTGGCGTTTCGCTCGACAAGCGCGCGTACGCCATTGGCACTGGTGAACAGCAACGCCTGCGTGTCGTTCGCCGCGATCGGCTCGCCCGGACTGAAGACGATCTCGAGCAGAGGCGCGAGCAACACGTCATGGCCGCGCGCTTCGAGAAGCTTGGCGAGTTCCTCGGCATCGGCGCGCGGGCGGGTGACGAGAATTTTCATCGCGCCAACTCCGCAAAGAAATTCGGGCCGGCTTGGCGGCGCAATTCGCCGCCGGCATCCATGCCCATGGCCTGCGCATCGCGCGTTACGCCGCTGCGCGCCGTGCGGAATGATTTGCGGCCGTCCGGCGAGAAGATCGCGACCTGCAACGACAGCACATTGCCGTCCGTTTCGGCGAAGGCGGCGATCGGCGTACGGCAAGAGCCGTCGAGCGCTTCGAGCGCGGCGCGTTCCGCCGTCACCGTCGCCATGGTCGCCGCATGGCCGAGCGGCGACAACAATTCGCGCATCGCATCGTCATCTTCGCGGCAGACGATGCCGATGGCGCCCTGGCCAGGCGCCGGCAACATCTCCGCCATCGGCATGACACGGGCGCCAGCGAGTTCGCCGTCGCCGATCTTAAGGCCGAGGCGATGTAGGCCGGCGAGCGCCAGCAATGTCGCCGCGGCCTCGCCCGCCGCGAGTTTTTTCAGACGGGTCTGCACGTTGCCGCGAAAGATGCCGGTGCGCAGGTCGGGCCGCGCCGCCAAAATCTGCGCGCCGCGCCGCAGCGAGGCGGTGCCGACCAGCGCGCCGGCCGGCAGATCGGCGAGCGATGCGCCGGCATGGCCGATCCAGACATCGCGCGGATCCTCTCGCTCCAGCATCACCACGAGCGCGAGCCCCGGCGGCAGATGGGTCGGCAAATCTTTCATCGAGTGCACGGCGATATCGGCGCGCTTGGCGAGCAACGCCTCGTCGAGTTCCTTGGTGAACAGCCCCTTGCCGCCGATTTCGGACAGCGGCCGGTCGAGGAATGTATCGCCGGTGGTCCGCAGGGATTCGACGACGATATCGAGCGCCGGTTCCCGCGCCAGCAACAGGGCGCGCACCTGGTTCGCCTGCGCGAGCGCCAAAGGGCTGCCCCGCGTGGCGAGGACGAGGCGGCCGGCGGCGGCTCGATCGCCAGGGCGGCGCGGATCGCGAGGGGAAACGGACGACATCATGCCTTGGGTTTAGTCGCTTCGCGGCTCTCAGGCAACCGTCGCCGCAGCCCCCTATGCAAAAGTCTTTCCCAGCGAAATCAGGCGTTTGGCCGAGCCGACCGACGCCCATAGCGCGCATGGTGATCCGGCAAGCGAGCGTGTAGAGTGCCGCGCCATGCCGAACCCCCCATACCGATTCTGGCCATGCTGATTCTGGGTATCGAAACCAGCTGCGACGAAACCGCCGCCGCCATCGTCAGCGATGGCCGCGCGATTTTGAGCAGCCGCGTGCTGTCGCAGACTCTTGAGCACGCGCCTTACGGCGGCATCGTGCCGGAGATCGCCGCGCGCAGCCATCTCGACCATCTCGACCGGCTGATCGGCGAAGCGCTTGCCGAAGCCAACGTCGGACTCGGCGATCTCGACGGCATTGCCGCCACCGGCGGGCCGGGCCTGATCGGCGGCGTCATCGTCGGCATCACCACGGCCAAAGCACTCGCCCTCGTCCATCGCAAACCGCTGATCGCCGTCAACCACCTGGAAGGCCATGCGCTGACCGCGCGCCTGTCCGACGATCTGCCGTTTCCCTATTTGCTGCTGCTGGCGACCGGCGGCCATTGCCAATTGCTCATCGTCGAAGGCGTCGGCCGCTACAAGCGGCTCGGCACCACGATCGACGACGCGGTCGGTGAAGCCTTCGACAAGGCGGCGAAGATGCTCGGCCTCGGCTATCCCGGCGGTCCCGAGATCGAACGCGCCGCCGCCGAAAGCTCGCTATCGGATCGGCGGCGCTTCCTGCTGCCGCGCCCGCTGCTCGGCCGGCCAGGCTGCGACTTCTCCTTCTCCGGCCTCAAAACCGCGCTGCGTCAAACGATCGAGGCCCTGCCACCGAACGAGTTGGACGACGGCATGCCGACGCACCCGATCGTCGCCGCCATCGCCGGCGCCTTTCAGGACGCCGTCGCCGACGTGATGGCCGACCGCGCGAGTCACGCGCTCGACATGTTCCTGCACCGGCATCCCGACGCGGCGACAGGCAATCTCGTCATCGCCGGTGGCGTTGCCGCCAACGGCGCGTTGCGCGCGCGCCTCGCCACTCTGGCCGACAAGCGCGGAGTGCGTCTCGTCGCGCCGCCGCTCGCGCTCTGCACCGATAACGCGGCGATGATCGCCTGGGCCGGCGTGGAACGCCTGCGACTCGGCCTCACCGACCCGCTCGATTTCGCGCCGCGCCCGCGCTGGCCGCTCGATCCGACCGCGCCGCGCGCCATCGGCGCCGGCGTAAAGGCTTGAGTGTAAAAGCATGAGCGCTTTCGCATCTCACCCGGCAATGGCAAACTGGCTCGCATGACCGATTCATCTCAAGATAAGACCGGCGATCTGCCGATGACGCGCATCGGCGTGATTGGCGGCGGCGCCTGGGGCACGGCTTTGGCCGCGGCCGCAGCGCGCGCCGGCCGGCGCGTGACGTTGTGGGCCCGCGAGCCCGAAGTCGTCGCCGACATCAACGCGCGCCACGAGAACCGCAGTTTCTTGCCCGGCGTTCCCCTACCCAGTGCCGTGATGGCGACCGACGATGCCGCGCGGGTCTGCGATGCCGACGCGGTGCTGCTTGTCGCCCCCGCGCAATTCCTGCGCGCCACCGCCGCGAAGCTGTCGAGCCATTGGCGTGAAGGCGTGCCGGCGGTGATCTGCGCCAAAGGCATCGAGCAAGGTAGCGGCGCGCTGATGAGCGAGGCGGTCGGCGAAGCGCTGCCGCAAGCGCCGCTCGCCGTGCTGTCCGGGCCGACCTTCGCGGGCGAAGCGGCGCGCGGCTTGCCCGTCGCCGTGACCTTGGCCTGCGCCGACGCCGTGCTCGGCGCCAAGCTCGTCGCCGCGCTCGGCTCGCAGCGTTTGCGGCCTTATCTGTCCGACGATCTCGTCGGCGCGCAAATCGGCGGCGCGGTGAAGAACGTGATGGCGATCGCCAGCGGCATTGTCAGCGGCCGCGGCCTCGGCGAAAACGCGCGCGCCGCGCTGATCACGCGCGGCTTGCATGAGATCGTGCGCCTCGGCACGGCGCTCGGCGGGCGCATGGAAACGCTGATGGGCCTCTCGGGGGCTGGCGATCTGATGCTGACCTGCATGAGCGCCAAGTCGCGCAATTATTCGGTCGGCTTCGCGCTCGGCGCCGGCGAGGATCTGGCGAGCGCGCTGGGCGGCAAAAGCTCGGTGGCGGAAGGCGTGTTCTCGGCGCCCGCCGTGGTCGCACTGGCGAAGCGCCATGGCGTCGATATGCCGATCTGTTTCGCGGTCGATGCGGTGCTGCATAGCGGCAACGACATCGACGCCGCCATTGATGGCCTGCTCGCGCGGCCCTTTACCGCAGAGTATTCGGGCCGATAGCCGCCGCGCTTGGCGTGGCTTGCGGCGCAATCGCCTGCACCGCGCTGGGTATGACGCTGCTCGCCGCCGCGATCTGTCGCGCCAAAAGCTGCGCCGTGCAGCCATAGCTCAGATCGTTCATGTGCAGGCCATCTTTCGAGATCATCATCGCAACGCTCATGTTGTCGCGCGCGACCCAGTTCTGCATGATCTCGAAACGGCGAAACACCCCGACATGCTTTTCGTGCGCGGTGCCGCGCACCGCCTCGACACGCAGCAGATGATCGTCGCGCTCGTTGAAACGCGGCGCATATTGCGGCGACATGAGAATGACATCGATGCCGGCCATCTCCAAGGTGTCGATGCCTTCGAGGATCAGCTCGCGCATCGAATCAATAGTGTCGCCAGCAAGGCTGTCATTGGTGCCGACCTGCCAGATGACCAGGTCGGGCTTTTCGGCCAGCACGTCACGCTCGAAGCGGGCCATCATCTGCGCCGTGCGATCGCCGCCGACACCGCGGTTGATCACGGTCAGTTGCGCGCGCGGCCAAAGCTCTGAAAGTTCGACCGCGAGCCGCGCAGGATAAGCATGGCTCGGGCTGGACGCGCCGTGACCCTGCGTCGAGGACGAGCCGATCGCGATGATCTTGATCGGTAGATCGTTGCGCAGCTTGAAGCCGACATGCGGCAGAGACTGATCTTGCGTCACCAGCGAATCGGGAACATTGCAGCGCGACGTATCAAAACGCGCAGTTATTTTATGTTCGCCGGATTTTTGCTCGCCCGTTTTTTGCGGATGCGTTTTTTGCTCAAGAGATTTCGTCGCCACATCGGCCGCCTGCGCGAAGGCGCAAACGCCGAAAGCGGCGGCCAGAAAGATGGCTGTCGAAAGCGATTGAGATAGGCGCGACACGGGCTGCGATAACCTGACTGATCCAACGTTACGCGGTGGCGACTGCGGTTGATCTATGCCCGGATTACTGGTCGCGGTGTTAGCGGCGAACGGCTTTCTCGATCATATCGGCCAACTGCAAGGCGATGCACTCATGGAGCTTGGCGGCACGGCTGGCACGTTCGGCACGCGGCATATTGTCGAAGTCGAGGCGCCCGCTGCTCGCCCAGTGACGCATCATCTCGATCCTGTCGAAGAGAGCCGCGCCCGACTGGGTGGCAACCGCGTTCATCATGTCGACATAGGGACTATAATTTACCAGCAATTCTACGCGCCGCGAGTATTGCATATTCATCAAAATCACGTCGATTCCCTCTTTCTCAAGCATTTCAATGCCTTGAGAAAGTGCCCGGCCGAAATCCTCGAGCTGGAGGTTGCCGACCGAATCGACCGTGCCGGTCTGCCAGATCACCAGGCTGGGCTCCAGGCTGACGACATCGTCTTCCAGGCGGGACGTCATCTGGCGGGCCGATTGGCCGCCGACGCTCTTGTTGATGACCTCGGCGGGAAGGGTAAAACGCTCCTGTAAGTCCGCTTGCAGGCGAGCCGGATAGGCGTCGGCGCGGCTCGCGGCGCCCGTACCGGCGCTCGACGAGGTGCCAAAGGCGACGATGCGGAGCGGTTTGCCGGCGCGATAGGCGTCGCGCGCGTGCTTGAGGAAGCCATTCGGAAGAACGGTCTCGGGCACGGCGCAGAATTGTGCCAGATCCTGCGGCGGCGTCGCTTCGGCGGCGTCAGCGCCAGGACTGAACGCCGCCATCAGCAGAACCGTCATAACGGCGGTTCGCCACCCCAGCGATCCACGCCGCGAAAAATGGAAAATGGTCATTCGGCAGAGCCTCCCCCGAGAGCCGTCGATTTCACATTGGCGCCGCCCGCCGGACCTTCGGCCGGCTTGCGCGGCATGCGCTCCTTGGCGCGGTACCAAGCGAGCAAAGCCGCCGCGCCGATCATGATAGCGATGCCGGTTCCGTTCACTAGCAATTGGTAGGCCAGCGAATCGCTGAATTCGACCAGCACGATCAAGCCAGCGAAGGACAGGAACACGCCGAGGCAGAAAATGTTCAGCGAGTGCTGGCCGCACATGATCAAAGGGTGGAACACCCGCCAGCGCAGCATTGGACTGTCGGCGCGCAGGAAATAAGCGGTGATATAGGCAAGCGCCAGAAGATTGCTGAGACGCCAGCCCGACAAGTTGGTTTTGTCGGTGGGAAAAATGAAGGCTTCCGAGCCATGCGGGAAGACCCGACTGATCAGGTCATGCTCCCACAGGAACTGCATGCCGAAGCCGAACAGCGCATAGGCGATGGCGGCGCCGAGCAGCCAGCGGTTGCGTGGCACCGGAAAGTCCATGCCGGAATTGGCGAACGTGCGCGTAGACGCGCCGAGGATCGCGCCGATCACGAACAAGAGCTGCCAGGCCAGCGGGTTGAAATACCATTCGGCGTCTTCCGGATAGGCCGGCAGGTTGAGATGATAGATGCGCGCCGTGGCGTAGAGCGCGATCGACAGGCCGAGCGCCAGCAAACGGCTTTGACGAATGAGCCAGAGCGCGAACGGGAAGAACACCAACAACACGATATAGAGCGGCAGGATATCCATATAGACCGGCTTGAACTTGAGCAGCAGCGCTTCGAGAATCGCGATATGCGGCTCGCTCAAGAAGCTCGCGATGTTCATTTCCTCGACATACATCGGGTTGTCGAATTTCATCGACGTCCAGGCGACCTCGGCAGTGAAGATCACGAAGAGGAACAGGTGTGCGACATAAAGCTGCCAGACGCGGCGCCAGACGCGCAGGCTGGAAAATAGAAATCCTTCGCGCGCGACAGCCGACATGTAGACGAGGCCCGCCGCATAGCCCGAGATGAAGATGAACAGTTCGGATGCGTCGCTGAGGCCGACCACGCGAATAGTGTAATCGGCGATGCGATTGCCCGGGATATGGTCGATGAAAATGCAGAGCAGCGCCAGGCCACGAAAGAAATCGAGGCGCAGGTCGCGGACGCCGGGAGGGAGGGCCGTCGGGGCGACGGCGTGCAGCTTCGTCGACGGCGCGCTCGCGGATGCGGCGGCGGGAAGCGAAGCGCTGGAATCCGGCATCGTCATCGTGAGGCAGCGCCGTCAATCGTCAATGGATAATCGCGGCGACTCTGCACCCGAGGCCCCCACTTGGCAAGTCGGCGGCCCGATTCCGGTCACCTAGATGGCGCAGGGCCGTGTTGGCAAGGCCATGTTGGCAAGGATTGGGCGCTCGGTTACATTGCAGCGCCCAATTTAGAGGAACCCGCCCCATGTTGTTTATGATCCAGTGCGCTGATAAACCGAACAGCCTCGATCTGCGGATGCAGATCCGTCCGACGCATATCGAATATATTCACGATCACGAAGAGAAGGTGTTCGTCGCCGGCCCGACCCTGGCAGACGACGGCGTCGCCATGACCGGCACCGTGATCATTCTTGAGGCGCCCGACCGCGCCGCCGCCGAGGCTTTTTCCAATGGCGATCCCTATTACAAGGGCGGCTTATTCGCCAGCCGCACCATCACGCCGTGGAAGCTGATAACCTTCTATCCGGCCGCCGCGGGGAAGTGAGCGATGGCCTACTGGCTGTTCAAGTCGGAGCCCGAAGCCTATTCGTGGGATAAGCTGGTCAAGGATAAGCGCACCGGTTGGAGCGGCGTGCGCAACTACCAGGCCAACAACAACATGAAGGCCATGAAGCTCGGCGATCTCGGATTCTTCTATCACTCCGTGAGCGAGAAGAGTGTCGTCGGCGTCGTCGAGGTCTCGAAGCTGCATCATCCGGATCCGAGTGACGAGACGGCGCGGTTCGGCATGGTCGAGATCAAGGCGCTCAAGCCCTTTCCCAAGCCGGTGACGCTCGATCAGGTCAAAGCCGATCCGCGCCTGCAGGAACTCGCCTTGATCCGCCAGTCTCGCCTGTCGGTCATGCCGATCGACGCCGCCTCGTGGAAGATCATCTGCGGCCTCGGCGGCTATAAGGCTTAGGGCGCACTGTGGTCGATCACCCCGACACGCACACGCCCGACGGCCCGCCGCCGGTGCTGACGGTGAAGCCCGGCGACGCCATGTGCCGGCTCGACGAGATGGCCGATCCGGACAGCCGCGCCTTCATCATGCAGCGCGGCGAAGAGAGCGAAGAGATTTTAGTCATCCGCGAGGGCGACGAGGCCTTTGGCTACGTGAATGTCTGTCCGCACCGTTTCGTACCGCTCAACTGGAAGCCGCACGTCTTTCTCAATTACGACAAGACGCGGATTCTCTGCGTCGTCCATGCTGCCACTTTCGACAAGCGCGACGGCAGCTGCCTGGGCGGCCCCTGCCCCGGCCAAGCCTTGGAACAGGTAGCGTTGCGCGTCGAAAACGGCGTCATTTTCCTGGCCGATTAAGCTTTAAGGCTCGTCACCCGCTGGTAACGCGGCGCGCTCGCAATTGCGCGGCGCCGCTTGTTTCGCGGGCGCGCTTTCGCCCATAATCCAGGACAAAGAACGCCAGGCGGCCGATCCAGGCCGCCGGCCAGGGAGCCTCGCGATGTCCAGTCCGCAGATTTTTCCGGTGCCGTCAGCCTTGGCCAAGTCCGCTTGGATCGACGCCAAGACCTACGAGACGATGTATGCCGAGTCGATCCAAAACCCGGACAAGTTTTGGGGCGAACAGGGCAAACGCCTCGATTGGATCAAGCCTTACAGCAAGGTCAAGAACACGACTTTCAAAGGCGACGTCAGCATCAAGTGGTACGAGGACGGCACGCTCAACGCCTCCGCCAATTGCCTCGACCGCCATCTTGCCGCGCGCGGCGATCAGACGGCCATCATCTGGGAAGGCGACGATCCGAAGGAAGACGCCCACATCACCTACCGCGAGCTGCACCGCCAAGTGTGCAAGCTCGCCAACGTGATGAAGGCGCATGGCGTCCAGAAGGGCGACCGCGTCACCATCTACATGCCGATGATTCCCGAAGCGGCTTACGCCATGCTCGCCTGCGCCCGCATCGGCGCGGTGCATTCCGTGGTGTTCGGCGGCTTCTCGCCCGACAGCCTGGCCGGCCGCATTCAAGATTGCGATTCGCGCTTCATCATCACCGCCGACGAAGGCGTGCGCGGCGGTAAGAAAATTCCGCTGAAGGCCAACAGCGATGAAGCTCTGACCAAATGCCCGGACGTCAAGACCGTGCTGGTCGTCAAGCGCACCGGCGGCGACATCGGCTGGGTCGAAGGCCGCGACGTCTGGTACCACATGGCGATGGCCAAGGCGTCCGAGGACTGCCCGCCGACCGAGATGACTGCCGAAGATCCTCTCTTTATCCTCTACACCTCGGGCTCGACCGGCAAACCAAAGGGCGTGCTGCACACCACCGGCGGCTACATGGTCTTTGCCGCCATGACGCACCAATATGTGTTCGATTATCACGACGGCGAGGTTTACTGGTGCACCGCCGACGTCGGCTGGGTGACGGGGCACAGTTACATCCTCTACGGTCCGCTCGCCAACGGCGCGACCACACTCATGTTCGAAGGCGTGCCGAACTATCCGGATACCTCGCGCTTCTGGCGAGTCATCGACAAGCACAAGGTCAACAGCTTCTATACCGCGCCGACGGCGATCCGCGCCCTGATGCGCGAAGGCGACGGGCCCGTGAAGAAGACGAGCCGCGCCTCCTTGCGCATCCTCGGCAGTGTCGGCGAGCCGATCAATCCGGAAGCCTGGCTGTGGTATCACCGCGTCGTCGGCGACGAGCGCTGCCCGATCGTCGATACATGGTGGCAAACCGAAACCGGCGGCCATCTCATCACGCCGCTGCCCGGCGCGACGGCGCTCAAGCCCGGATCGGCGACGCGGCCGTTCTTCGGCATCAAGCCGGAAATCGTCGATGGCGAGGGTCAGCCGCTCGCCGGGGCGGTCGAGGGCAATCTGTGCATCTTGGATAGCTGGCCGGGCCAAATGCGCACTCTCTATGGCGACCACAAGCGGTTCATCGAAGCCTACTTCACCACCTTCCCCGGCAAGTATTTCACCGGCGACGGCTGCCGGCGCGATGAAGACGGCTATTACTGGATCACCGGACGCGTCGACGACGTGCTGAATGTTTCGGGCCATCGCCTCGGCACCGCCGAGGTGGAAAGCGCCCTCGTCGCGCATCCCGGCGTGGCGGAAGCCGCCGTCGTCGGCTTTCCGCATGACATCAAAGGCCAGGGCATCTACGCCTATGTCACGCTCAATGTCGGCGTGACGGCGGACGAGGCCCTGCGCAAAGAACTGGTGATGTGGGTGCGCAAGGAGATCGGACCGATCGCCACACCCGACATCATCCAATGGGCGCCGGGCCTGCCGAAAACCCGTTCGGGCAAAATCATGCGCCGCATCCTGCGCAAGATTGCCGCCAACGAATACGACAACCTCGGCGACGTCTCGACGCTGGCCGACCCTAGCGTCGTGAAGGATTTGATCGAGAATCGCGCCAAAGACTAAACGGCTCCCGCGCAAGCCTGCGAGATCGCATGTGGACGGCGGATAGCGGCGGCGGGTAAAGTCCCGCCGCGTTCCCAACATCTTTACAGAAGCGCCCCTTCTATGTCGCCGGAACTCCTCATCATCTTGCTGTCCACATTGCTGCCCGCCGCCGCCGTCGGCATGGTCTTGAATAAGGCCGGCAAAACGCGGGGCTATGCCCTGTTCGGCGCTCTGGTGGTGCTCGCCATCACGCTTGGCTTATTGCTGCTGCTGTTGAAGCTCTATTCGGTATGGCCGAGCATGCCCTTTCAGGCATTCGTTCTGATTGTGCCGCTGGCGGTTGCCGGCTTTTTTGTCTGGCAGCTCAAAGACCGCGGCCCTAACCGCTGAAGGCCAACTGCTGAAGGATCCCGTCCTAGGACGCGGAACCTAGACCGTCACTTTGCGTTATTTCGACGATATCAACGCAAGGAGACGATCATGCGCGGCATTTTGCTCTGGGTTCTCGGCATTCCGATCCCCATCATCATCCTGCTCTATCTATTCAACGTGCTCTGATCACGCTCGCGATAGGTTCCTGCGGAACAGACGGTTCCGTCGGAACGGCGCCAAAGACCTCGCGTTAACATCATATGCGAGGCAGCCGCTTCGCATGTTCACGCGAAATTCAGGAGAGCATCATGGCCGACGAAAAGCATTCTAGCCAGAAGCCCCAGCAGCAGGGTCAGCAGAATCCGAACCAGCAGCCGGGTCAGCAGCAGCAGAAGCCGCAGCAGCAGAACCAGCAGGATCCGAACAAGCAGGATTCGAACAAGCAGGCAGACCGCCAGCAGGATCAGCAGGCGAACAAGACTCAGCAGCCCGGTCAAGAACCGAAGCGCTAAGGGTTTTGGCACCAGCGGCGGCGACGGCCTGAAGGATTCGAGCCGCCGACTGTCACCAAGACGATAAATCTCCGGTAGCTCACCTAAACCGCCAACCGTGTTGGCGGTTTTTCTTTGCCTGCGCCAGAGGCATGACGCGCTCGGATTCGGTGGCGGTATTTTTTAGGTCGTTGATCTGTATCAACGACAAACAACGGGAAAGGCCTATTCTGCTCATCATGAAACAGATATGGCTCGGACGTCTTGGCGCGGTGGTTTTGTTATTGGCATCTTATGCCGTAGCGCCACTGGTTCATGCCCAATCGACCGGCGTTGCCGTTGGCAAGGCAGCATTTGACGCGCGTTGCGCCCGATGCCGTCAGGTCGCCCGCTTGCAAGGCTATATGGCGAAGCGGCCCGACGATGCGACTCGCGCGGCCGACCTTGATGCGTTTCTCACCCGTCATCACGCCAGCGACGCGGCGGAACGCCAAGCGATTATTGCCTGGCTTCTGACTCAGCAAGCCGCAGCCACGCCCTAACGCAGGGCGAACAGTAGAACTTCCAACGCAAAGACCAGAGTGATCGCCAGGATCAGGCGTTGGACACGCGATTGCGCCATGCCGTCCCCTCCCCTATTCGTATTTGAAAGCTTCATCGACGATGCGTGACGGCGGTACGCCGCGCGCGCGTAACGCTCGCTCGGTGAATTCGCGCACCGCGCGCGGACCGCAGACGAAATAGAGCCAGCCTTCGGGGTTGGGCCAATCGATCCAATCGGCGATCGTCGCATCGTCGAGCATGCCGACGCCGCCATGCCAATCGGCCGGCGGCTCCTGCAGCACATGGCGCGCGCGAAAATCCAGTGCCGCCGCCCAACTCTCCATCTCCTCGCCATAAACCAACTGGCTGGCGGCGCGATTGCCGGTGAGCAGGCGCAGCGGCCGCGTTTCGCCGCGCACCCCCGCATCGCGCAGCAAGCCGAGAATCGGCGCGATGCCGACACCGCCGGCAATGAAGGCGATGCCCGCCACCTTGTCCCGGCCGCCCGCTGCCGCTTCGCCTTGGCGCAGCGTGAAGCGGCCGAAGGGACCGTCGACATAGGCGCGGCTGTTCACCGGCAAGCTGCCGACGACCTTGGTGAAGTCGCCGGCCTCTTTGACGAGGAAGCGCAGTTTGCTGCCTTCGCTCGGCGACGAGGCGATGGAAAAGGGGTGATCGGCCATGATGAAGGGCGAACCGCCCAAGGTGACATAGGCGAACTGGCCGGCTTCATAGACGATGGGCTGCGTGATCTGCGGCTTCGCGCCACGGGAGAGGATGCCGACCGGCTGCATTTTCGCCGGTCCTAGCGTGATGCTCCACAGCCTCTCGCCGACGCGCGTGATCTCCGAAATGTAGAACGGTTGCTGACCGAGCTGCCACGGCCGCACGAGATAGAGATAGGCCAAGCCGGCAAGCGCCAAGACGCCGAGCACGATCCACAGTTGCGCCAAGGTCAGGTCTTCGCTGTAGCTGCCGATGGTGATGGTGTGATGCAGGCCGGCGCAGACAATGGCCGCGGCGCCTAGGCCATGGCTCATGCGCCAGGCTTCGTAACGGATCGGCAACCAGTCGCGCAGCAGCGCCAGCGCCAGCGCCAGCGCCATGACGACGATCAGCAACGCCCAAGCGGTCAAGCCGCTGGTGAAAGCGGGATTGCCAACCATGTGCAGAAGCGTCGTTCCGGCAGCGAGCGGACCCTCCTCGAACAGGTCCTGCATGACGTAGAGGAACGGATGCGCCAATAACGCGACGGTGATGACGCGCGCGGCCATCTGATGGAACAGCAACAGGCGATCGATACCGAAATCGCTCGACACCCAGCGAATGCGTCCGGAGATATAGAACTGCACCGTCAGCAAAGCGAAGCCGACCATCGCCAAGCCGTTCGATAAGGCGCGCCAAAAGCCGCCGACCGGCGCGTTCTCATGCCACGCGAGCAGCAACGGCAGCGAACCGATGCCGACATACAGGGCGATCAACAGCCATGCCGGCAAGCCCCCGGGCGGTAGCGGGGCGGGCCTGACGGCGGCGGTGGACGGCGGAGTTGCGGTCATACTGTGCTTTGAATTGACGCGGTGCGATTAAAAGTCGACGCAGCGGCCGGCTTTTTCCCAATCTCCATAGCGCGTCGGCTCCGGACCCTTGGGGCCGCCGATCTCCGGCTTGCGGGCAATGGCCGCCGGCGCCGGTGCGCCCGGTGCTGGCTGTGCGGCCGGCTTTGGCGCCGGCGTTTGCGCGGTCTGAGACACGGCTGGCGGTTGGGACTTTTGCGGATCGCTCATGCAGCACCTAACAGAGAGGCTTGAAGCCGACGCCGCGCACTCTATGTAATTCCAGGAGCGCGCGCTATGTGGGAATGCCAGGGCGGGAACGCCCTAAACTGCCGGAAAATCTGAGACAATACGGCGACAATAGGGCACCGACAAAGGCCGCGCCACCCGGTACACTCGGTTACCCATCGCCCTTACCCCCAAAGGACCATGAGCACCACCCGCACCTTTCTTCTCATCGCCGGCCTCACCGCCCTCTTCATGGCGATTGGCTACCTGATCGGCGGCCCGACCGGCATGATCATCGCGCTTGCCGTCGCGGCAGCGATGAATCTGTTCGCCTATTGGAATTCCGACAAGATGGTCTTGTCGATGTATGGCGCTCGCCAAGTGGATGCGCAAAGCGCTCCCGCGCTCTACGGCATCGTCGAGCAATTGGCGGCGCGCGCCGAGCTGCCGATGCCCAAGGTCTATATCATCGACAACGACCAACCGAACGCCTTCGCCACCGGGCGCAACCCGGAGAACGCGGCGGTCGCTGCCACCACCGGCTTGCTGCGCAATCTCAGCCACGAAGAAGTTGCCGGCGTCATGGCCCATGAACTCGCCCATGTGAAGAACCGCGACACGCTGATTCAGACGATCACTGCGACGATCGCCGGCGCCATCGGCATGCTCGCCAACTTTGCCTTCTTCTTCGGCGGCAACCGCGACAGCAACGGCAACAGCAATGGCGGCAACATCATCGTCAGCTTGATGGTCATGATCCTCGCGCCGATGGCGGCGATGATGGTGCAGTTCGCCATCTCGCGCACCCGCGAGTACGAAGCCGACCGCGTCGGCGCCGAAATCTCCGGCCGTCCGCTGTGGCTGGCCTCGGCGTTGGAAAACCTGCACAGCGGCGCCCGGGCGATCGACAATCCGGACGCCGAACGCAACCCGGCGACGGCGCATATGTTCATCGTCAATCCGTTGCACGCCCATGCGATGGACGGACTGTTCTCGACCCACCCGAGCACCGAGAACCGCGTCCGCCGGCTGCGCGAGTTGGCCGGCGTGACGGCGCCGGCGGCCAAGCCGAGCTTTTGGGGCAAGTCCGCCTAAGGCCTCTTGCGGCACCGATGGTGCGGCGCAACAATAGCGCGCTCACCGCCGCCCCCACCGCAAGAGAGCCGCCATGCCCGAGAAACTCGTCGCCCTGCGCGCCATCGACGCCACGCCCCGCAGCAAGCCGTCGAACTATCCCGAACCGTTCTTCTCACGCATGGGCAAGCGCCTCAAGCGGCCGCTCGGCGACCTGTTCGGCCTGACAAATTTCGGCGTCAACCTCACGCACATCCATCCGGGCGGCGAATCGGCGCTGCGCCATGCCCACACGAAGCAGGACGAGTTCGTCTATATCGTCGAAGGCCATCCGGTGCTGATCACCGATGCCGGCGAGACGCCGCTCGCCCCCGGCATGTGCGCCGGCTTCAAGGCCGGCACCGGCGATGCCCATCATCTCGTCAACCGCACCGACCGCGACGTGATCTATCTCGAGATCGGCGACCGCAGCGCCGGGGATGCCGGCAGCTATCCGGACGACGATATCGTCGCCGAGTTCAAAGGGCCCGGCCAATGGGCCTTTCTGCACAAGGACGGCACCTCCTATTAGCCTTGCGTGACTCTCGGAGCCGGGTCCTGTAAACCGGCGCCATGAGCGATAGCGCCCCAGCCAAGAAGCCCGCCCGTCCCAAGCCGAAAGCGGTGAAGCTACCGCCCGGAATCGCCGCGCGCGCCGCGGCGACCGAGGCGCTTGCCGCCGTGATCGAGCATCGCCGGCCGCTCGAAGAGGCGCTGTCGGCGGTGCCGGGTTACGGCGATCTCGAATCGCGCGATCGTGCCTTCGCGCGGCTGCTCGTCGCCACGGCGGTGCGCCGTCTCGGCCAGATCGACGCCATGATCAAACATTGCCTGGAACGGCCGATTCCACGCGCCGGCCTGATGGCGCAGCATATCCTGCGCATCGGCACGGCGCAGTTGATGTTCCTCGGCACGCCGGCCCATGCGGCGGTCAGCGCCGCCGTCGATCACGCCGAATTCGCCAAGCTCACGGCGCATAAGAAACTCATCAACGCCGTGCTCCGCCGCATCGCGCGCGAAGGCGAGGCCCTGCGGGACGCGCAGGACGCCGCCAAGCTGAACACGCCCGACTGGCTGTGGCGCTCCTGGGTCGGCGCTTACGGCGAGGCGACGACGCGCGCCATCGCCACGGCGCATCTCGCCGATCCGCCGCTCGACATCACGCTGATGCCTGGCGAGCATGCCGGTCAATGGGCCGAACGGCTGGGCGCCACGCTGCTGAGCACAGGGGCGCTGCGCAGGGCCGCCGATCTCAGCGGCGCTATTGCCGAATTGCCGGGTTATGAGGAGGGCCGCTGGTGGGTGCAGGACGCCGCCGCCGCGCTGCCTGCCAAATTGTTGCTGGGTGCGCTCGCCAAAACCAAAGCCGCCCAAGTCGTCGATCTCTGCGCCGCCCCGGGCGGCAAGACCGCCCAGCTCGCCGCCGCCTTGAACAAGATCGCCGGCACCCGCGTCATCGCCCTCGACGTCAACGCTACCCGGCTCGACCGCCTGCGCCAGAATCTGGCACGCCTGCGGCTGACCGCCGAGGTGCTGCAGGCGGACGCCGGCGAATGGCGGCCGGCGCAAGCCCTGGACGGCGTGCTGCTCGACGCCCCCTGCAGCGCCACCGGCACCATCCGGCGCCACCCCGACATCGCCCGCAGCAAGCGCGCCGACGACATCGTCAAGCTCGGCCCGGTGCAGGACCGCCTGCTCAAGAACGCCATCGCCATGCTCAAGCCGGGCGGCGTGCTGGTCTACGCCGTTTGCTCGCTCGAAGCCGACGAGGGTCCGCGCCGCATCGGCAGCCTCTTGAACGACAATCCCAGCCTGGAGCGCCTGCCGATCAAGCCGGCCGAGGTCGGCGGTCTTGAGGCTTTGATCACCCAACGGGGCGATCTGCGCAGCCTGCCGAGCCAGCTGGCCGACCCCGCCCAGCCGGCCCTCGGCGGCTTCGACGGCTTCTACGCCGCCCGCCTGCGCAAGGCGAAATAAAGCCCGCTTCCCTTGCGATTCAGGGCGTTAGCTGGTACCTAACAAGCGTGCAGCAGCCGACAAAAATCGCGCCGTCCATCCTGTCCGCCGACTTCGCCAAACTGGGCGAAGAAGTCAGAGCGGTCGATGTCGCAGGCGCCGACTACATCCATGTCGACGTGATGGACGGGCATTTCGTGCCCAATCTCACCATCGGCCCGGCGGTGGTCAAGGCGCTGCGCCCGCATAGCGCCAAACCGTTCGACGTCCACCTCATGATCTCGCCGATCGATGTCTTCGTGCCGCAGTTCGCCGAAGCCGGCGCCGACATCATCACCGTGCATCCCGAAGCCGGCGCCCATCTGCACCGCACGATCCAGCTCATCAAGTCGCTCGGCAAGAAGGCGGGCGTGGCGCTCAACCCGGCGACGCCGCTGGGCGCCATCGACTACGTGCTGCCCGATCTCGATCTCGTGCTGGTGATGAGCGTCAATCCCGGCTTCGGTGGACAATCCTTCATCGCATCGCAGCTGGAAAAAATTCGACTGCTGCGCCAACGCATCGACAAGCTCGGCAAGAAGATCGACCTCGAGGTCGACGGCGGTATCAATGCCGAGAACGCCGCTGAGGTGATCAAGGCCGGTGCCGACGTGCTGGTCGCCGGCACGGCGACCTTCCAGGGCGGCCCGAACGCTTACGCCGACAATATCCGCCGCGTTCGCGGCGGGCACTGACCGGCGAGCGCCGAGATGTCCGCAAACGGCGCGACAGGCTCCCGCGGCGGCGAGACCGCCGACAAGCAACCCAACGGCAAAAGCCTCGCGCTGCTCGGCGCCGAATTGCAGCGCCCGATCGCCCAGCATGTGCGGCGCGCCTTCAGCCGTATCGAAGCGCTCGTCTTCGCCTGTCCCGGCTATGCCGCCACGCTGGTCGGCCGCACGCCGGCGCATCTGCGTCTGCTGCCGCCCGATCCCTGGCCGGGCGACGCCGATCATGGCCGCAACATTCTCGACGGCCAGTTCAATTTCTCGGGCCGCGCCGTTCCGGTTTTCGCGGCCGATAATCCCGCCGCGCCGGTCGCCTGGTCGCCGTCCGGTACCGACAGCGAATGGCGCGCCGCGCTGCATGGTTTCAGCTGGCTGAAAGACTTGCGCGTCGTCGGCGGCGAAGCGCCGCGCCAGCGCGCCCGCATGCTGGTCGCCAGTTGGATCGCGCAGGACGGCCGCCGCTGGAGCCGCCTCGCCTGGCGCGCCGACGTGCTGGCGAGCCGCATCTGCGCCTGGCTCACCGCCGCCGACATGTTGGAGAACGACGATCCCGTCTTCGCCCAGCGCTTGCGCGACTGCCTCGCCCGGCAAGCGCGGCAATTGTCGCGCGCGCTGCCCGGCGAATTGACCGGCGCGCGGCTGATCGGCGGCATCAAGGGCCTCATCTATGCCGCCGCCTGCCTCGCGCAAGGGACGGCGCAGCAGGACAAGTTATTGGCGCGCGCCGGCAGCCTGCTCGCGCGCGAGATGGCCAAGGAATTGCTCGGCGACGGCGGCAACGCCGAACGCAGCCCGCGCCTACAGCTCGCCATTCTGCGCGACCTGATCGACATGCGCGCCGTGTTGATCGCCGCCAAGATGGAAGTGCCCGACGCCGTGCAGATCGGCATCGACCGCATGGCGCCGATGCTGCGCTTCTTCCGCCATGGCGACGGCGCGCTGGCGCTCTTCAACGACAGCGTCGAGAACGAAGCCTGGCTCATCGACCTCGCGCTCGCCCAGGCCGACGCCAAGGGCAAACCGTTGGCCTCCGCGCCGCATAGCGGTTTCGAGCGCGCCACCGCCAACCGCACATTGCTGATCGTCGATGTCGGCGCGCCGCCGCCGCCCGGCTACGAAGCCCACGGCTTCGCCGGCACGCTCGCCTTCGAGATGAGCGTCGGCAAAGAGCGTCTGATCGTCAACGGCGGCGCCGCGGCCAATCCGGCGCGCGCTTGGCGCCAGGCCATGCAATCCTCCGCCGCCCATTCGACCGGCACGATCGCCGATCTCAACATCGCCGAGATCTTCGATCTGCCTGGCACCGATGCCCGCCCGCCGAGCCGCCTGATCGGCCGGCGGCCCGACCGCGTTGCCTGCCGGCGCGATGAAGCCGATGGCGCGATCTGGATCGAAGGCAACCATGACGGCTATCTCAAGCCTTATGGCCTGATCCATCGCCGCCGATTGTACCTCTCGCCCGGCGGCGACGATGTACGCGGCGAAGACAGCTTCCTGCCGCCCGAGGCGCTGAAGACCGCCGATGGCCCATCCCACGATGGTGTGCCGTTCAGCGCCGGTAGCCTCAAACGCGGCGCCGTCGGCTTGCCCTTCACGCTGCGCTTTCATTTGCATCCATCGGTGCGGACGTCCCTGGTGCAGAACGGCGCGGCGATCCTGCTGCGTCTGGCCGGCAGCGGCTGGCGTTTTCGCGCGGCCGGCGCCTCGACCCTCTCGCTCGAAGAGAGCGTCTATCAGGGCGCGCGCGGCGAGCCGCGCCGCAGCGAACAGATCGTCGTGCAGGGCCAGCTGGCGCCGGAAGGCGTCACCGTCAAATGGGCGCTGCGTCGCGTGAGCGATAAATGAGCCTGGCTCTGCGCGCCCGCGCATCGGCGGCCGGCCCGGACGGCTGCATCGTCGCCTTCTCCGCCTTCATCGCACCGCTGCTCTCGATCTATGCGCCGCTCGGCATGGCGCCGCTGTTCACTGCCGGCGCGCTCGCGCTGCTCGTCGCCGACATGCTGCGCTCACGCGGCCTGCCGCGTGGCCTGATCGCCGCCGTCCGAGACTCGAATTCGCTACGCCAGTTCGCGCTGCTTGGCGGACTGGTCTGCCTGTGGGCACTCGCCACGACGGCGTGGGCGGTCGAGCCGCCGCAAGCTCTGCTCGCCACCGGACAAGTCTTCGGCGTCGCTTGCGCCGCCGCCGTTCATCTCGCCGCCATACGCCGCATCGATGGCGCGACGCGGCGGTTCATCGGCGCCGCGCTGCTGGCCGGCGTGATCTGCGCCCTGGCATTTCTGGCCGTCGAACTGGCGGACGACGCCGCGATCGCCCGCCAGTTGAGCGATCTGCGCGACATCAGCCCGGACCAGGTCTTCTCGCGCTACAACCGCGGCCTGACGGTGCTGCTGTTGTTGACCGCGCCGGCGCTTCTCGCGCTCGCTGGCGCGATCACGCGTCTTGTCCTGGGTGTGCTCGTCAGCGCGCTGGTCATGGCCTATTACGGATCATCGCTGCAGCTCGCCGTTGGCGTGGCGCTGCTCGCAGTGCTGCTCGCGCTGGCGCTGCAGCGCGCCGCACCCTGGCTCATCGGCGCAGTGATCGCGCTGTTCGTCGTCACTGTTCCTTTGCTGCCGCCCTTGACGGTCCAGACCGTCGATACCGACACCCTCACCGCCCGCACCCACAACGTGTCGATCGCGCATCGCATCATCGTCTGGCAGTTTTCCGCCGAACGCATCGCCGAGAAGCCGCTCACCGGCTGGGGCATGAACGCGGCGCGCGCCATTCCCGGCGGCAAGGAGAAGGTCGTGCTAATTCCGGGACCGGCGCCCGTCATGGGCGAGAAACTGCCGCTGCATACCCATAACGCGCCCCTGCAATGGTGGCTCGAGCTCGGCCTGCCCGGCGCGGCACTGATGGCGGGCCTCTGGCTCTTCGCGCTGCGCCTGATCGCAGGACAGTCCGCCGGACGCGCCGCGCGTGCCATCGCCATCGGCGGCTTCGCCGCCGCCTTCGTCATCGCCTGTCTCAGCTTCGGCGCCTGGCAGGCCTGGTGGCTCGCCACCCTCGGGCTCGCCGCTGCGCTGATCGCTCTCTTCTTGCCCCCGCTCCCGCAAGAAACGACATGATCGATCTGCTTGTCATCGGCGTCGCTGCCGTCGTGTTCATCGGCATCGCCGTGGTATCTTGGCTCGCCACGCGCATTGTCCTCGCTTATCTCGAACGCCGTGCGATTCTCGACCAGCCGAACGAGCGCTCGAGTCACAGCCGTCCGACGCCGCGCGGCGGCGGCCTCGCAGTGACAGCCGTTCTGCTCCTCGTCGGCGGCGCGCTGGCGATTCATTTGCCCACCGCGCGTCTCGAACTCTCCATCGTGATTGGTGGCATGGCGGCACTGGCGCTGCTGTCCTGGCTCGACGACCTGATGGACCTCTCTGCCGCCTTGCGCTTTTCCATTCATATATTGGTGGTCGTCGTCGCCTTGACGATGCTGCCGGCGGACGCGCAGATTTTCCAAGGCCTGCTGCCGCCGCTGCTCGACCGCATCGCCGCCGGCCTGCTGTGGATCTGGTTCATCAATCTCTACAATTTCATGGACGGCATCGACGGCATCACCGGCGTCGAGACGATGAGCATCGGCCTCGGGCTGTTCGCCCTATCGCTGCTGCTGCCCGGTCTGTTGGTCCTGCAGGGCTGGCTCGGCTTGGCCGCCGCCGGCGCGGCATTCGGTTTTCTGCTGTGGAACTGGCATCCGGCGCGCATCTTCCTGGGCGACGTCGGCAGCGTGCCGCTCGGCTTTCTGCTCGGCTGGCTGTTGCTCGAGACCGCCGCGGCGGGCCATTGGGCGCCCGCCCTGATCTTGCCGCTCTACTATCTCGCCGATGCCACCCTCACCTTGCTGCGGCGTGCCGCGCGCGGCGAAAAGGTCTGGCGCGCCCATCGCGAACATTTCTATCAGCGCCCGGTCTTGCGCGGCCTGCCGCATAATCGGATCGTCTGGCCCATTGCTGGCGGCAATGTCCTGCTGGTCGTCCTGGCCCTCGCCGCGGCCGATGGCGACCTTTTGCCTGCGCTGGCCGGCGCCGTGGTCGTGGTGGCGCTTCTGCTCGCCTGGCTCGCCCGCGCCGGCCGCGCGCGTTGATCGGCATTTTCGGCGGAAAATCGGGGTTTTTCGTCCTCGCGTCTGGCGCGTTGCATAGGCCGGGCATGTGGACCAATATGCCGCAAAATTCGCTATGCCATTCGCCGGGCCCCGCCATCCGGGGCCTCTCCAGCGGTTCCCATATGACCCGTCCAGCCAGAAAGATTTCGGCGTGAGCACGCCGCCTCTCTCCGCCCGAATGACCATGCTGCAGCGCGCCGCGCTGATCCTCGTCCATGACGGGATCATGGCGGCGCTCGCCTATTGGCTGGCCCTGCAGCTACGGCTCGGCGGCGGCGCTTACGCTTATTCCCCCGACCTGATTCAGCTCGGCACGCCGCTGTTCGTCGGTTGCGCCATCGCCGTCTTCATCATGCTCGGGCTCTATCGCGCGGTCTGGCGTTACGTCTCGACCGGCGAACTGCTGCAGATCGCCCGCGCCGCCGTCCTCACGGTGCTGCTCTTCGTCCTCCTGCTGTTCTTCATCACGCGCCTCGAAGCCATGCCGCGGTCGGCGCTGATCATCGCCGCCATCCTGCTCATCGCGCTGATGGGCAGCTCGCGCCTCGCCTATCGCATGTTCAAGGACCGCGGCCTGAAGGGCCTGCTGACGCCGCATCCGGCCGCGTCGGCCAGCGGGCGCGTGCCGGTGCTACTGATCGGCGCCGGCGACGGCGCCGAGCTGTTCATCCGGTCGATCAACGCCAATGCCCGCGCGACCTATCGCGTCGTCGGCCTGATCGACGACAAAGGCACGCGCGTCGGCCGGCAGATTCACGGCCTGACCGTGCTCGGTGGCCTCGACGATCTCGCGGACGTCATCGACCGCCTCGCCAAGAGCGGCGACAGGCCGCAGCGCCTGATCGCCAGCGAAGACAGCCTGCAGGGCCGCCGTTTGCGCGCTCTCGTTGAGCAAGCCGACGGCCTCGGCCTCACCGTCGCCCGCCTGCCCAAGCTCACTGATTTTCGCGCCCAAGACGGCGGCGTCGCCGCCATCGACGTGCGGCCTATCGCGATCGAAGACCTGCTCGGCCGGCCGCAGACCGTGCTCGACCGCAGCCGCATGGCCGACCTGATCGCCGGCAAGCGCGTGCTGGTGACCGGCGCCGGCGGCACCATCGGCGGCGAGCTGACGCGCCAGATCGCCACTTACGGCCCGGCACGCCTCGCCCTGCTCGATCATTCGGAATTCGCGCTCTATTCCATCGACTTGGAAATCGGCGAGCGCGCGCCGGCCTTGCCGCGCGCCGCCATCCTCGCCGATGTGCGCGACGGCGGCCGCATCGATGCGATCTTTGCCGAAGAAAAGCCGGAGCTGGTGTTCCATGCCGCCGCCCTCAAGCATGTGCCGATGGTCGAACTGCATCCGGCCGAAGGCGTGCTGACCAACGTGGTCGGCACGCGCAATGTCGCCGAAGCCTGCGCCCGCGCACATGTCGCCGCCATGGTGATGATCTCGACCGACAAGGCGGTCAACCCGTCCTCCGTCATGGGCGCCACCAAGCGCATCGCCGAATGCGCCGTGCAGACCGTGGGGGCCGCCAATCCGCAAACACGCTATGTCGTCGTGCGCTTCGGCAATGTGCTCGGCTCGACTGGCTCGGTGGTGCCGCTGTTCCAGCGCCAGCTCGCAGCCGGCGGCCCGCTGACCGTGACGCATCCCGAGGTCACGCGCTATTTCATGACCGTGCGCGAAGCGGTCGAACTGGTGCTCGAAGCCTCCGTGCTCGGCGCAGAGGAAAGTTCGGGCGAGCGCAACGACCATATCTACGTGCTCGACATGGGCGAGCCGGTGAAGATCGCCGACCTCGCGCGCCAGATGATCCGCCTCGCCGGCCTGCGCCCCGACCGCGACGTGAAGATCGCCTTCACCGGTATGCGCCCCGGCGAAAAGCTCTTTGAGGAATTGTTTCACGATGCCGAGGCGCTGACCCCGACGCGTTATCCCGGCATCCAGACCGCCCATCCGCGCGGCGTCGATGCCGCCACCTTGAAAGACGGCCTCGCCGCCCTGGAAGCCGCCGCGCGCCAACGCGACCGCGCCGGTCTGCTCGCCCTCGTCGGCCGTCTCGTTCCCGAATATGCCGCGCCGGATCATAGCGCCGCTAAATAACATCCACCGCCCGTTTCGGAGCTTTCATGTCCACTCCCGATCTCGTTGCCGTCCGCCGCGCTCTCATCTCGGTCTCCGATAAAACCGGCCTCGTCGCCTTCGCCACATTTCTCGCGAGCCAAGGTGTCGAGCTGCTGTCGACCGGCGGTACCGCCAAGGCATTGCGCGACGCCGGGCTCAAGGTGATCGACGTGTCCGAGGCAACCGGCTTTCCCGAGATGATGGATGGCCGCGTCAAAACACTGCATCCCGTCATTCACGGCGGCCTTCTCGCCATCCGCGACAATGCCGAACATGCGGCGGCGATGAAGGCGCACAACATCCCGCCGATCGATCTCGTCGCTATCAATCTCTATCCGTTTGAGCAGACCGTTTCCAAGGGAGCGGACTTCGAGACCTGCATCGAGAACATCGACATCGGCGGCCCGGCCCTGATTCGCGGCGCCTCGAAGAACCATCCCTGGGTCGCCGTGCTGACCGACGCGTCTGACTACGCCGCCGTGCAGGCCGAGATGACCGCCAACAAGGGCCAGACGACCTTGGCGCTGCGCCGTAAACTCGCCGCGCAGGCTTATGCCCGCACCGGCGCCTACGACGCCGCGATTTCCGCCTGGTTCTCAAACCAGAACGGCGTCGCCTATCCGCCGCGCGCGGTGTTCGCCGGCGAGTTGAAGCAGGAGTTGCGCTACGGCGAAAACCCGCATCAGTCGGCTGCCTTCTACGCCAATACGAGCGATCCGCGCCCCGGCCTCGCCACGGCGACGCAGATTCAGGGCAAGGAACTCAGCTTCAACAATCTCAATGACACCGACGCCGCCTTCGAGCTGGCCGGCGAGTTCACCGGCGGCCCGGCGATCGCCATCATCAAGCACGCCAATCCCTGCGGCGTGGCACAGGGCAAGACGCTGAAGGAAGCGTACTTACGCGCGCTGGCCTGCGATCCGGTGTCGGCCTTCGGCGGCATCATCGCCGCCAACGGCACACTCGACGAAGAGACCGCCGCCGAGATCGCCAAGCTGTTCGTCGAAGTGGTGATCGCGCCTAAGATCGACGACAAGGCTAAGGCCTTGCTGGCGGCCAAGAAGAACGTGCGCGTGCTCGAGACCGGCGCGATGCCCGATGCGTCGAAGCCCGGCCAGACGATCCGCTCGCTGTCCGGCGGCTATCTGCTACAGACCCGCGATTCGCACCGCCTGACGGCTGGCGACCTCAAGGTCGTCACCAAGAAGCAGCCGACCCCGGCGCAGATCGCCGACATGCTGTTCGCCTTCACGGTCGCCAAGCATGTGAAGTCGAACGCCATCGTCTATGTGAAGGATGGCGCGACGGTCGGCATTGGCGCGGGGCAGATGAGCCGTGTCGATAGTTCGCGCATCGCTGCCTGGAAGGCGCAGGAATCGGCGAAGGCGGCCGGCGAGAGCGAAACGCGCGCCAAGGGTTCGGTCGTCGCCTCGGATGCTTTCTTCCCCTTCGCCGATGGCTTGCTGGCCGCGGCGGAGGCCGGCGCCACCGCCGTCATTCAGCCCGGCGGCTCGATTCGCGACGATGAAGTGATCAAGGCGGCGGATGACGCCGGCCTCGCCATGGTCTTTACCGGCATTCGCCACTTCCGCCACTGATCGACCAACGGGCTTAGCCAAAGAAAAAGGCGGAGGGTGGTAAGCCCGCCGCCTTTTCTCGTTGGTGGCCGCTGTGATCAGACGGCGGCGACCAGCGTCCGGTTGGTCTCGAAGCCGGCGTGCGAGCCGAGCAGCGTGATCGGACCCTTAATATCTTCCTGCCACAGCAGCGAGTCGGCATTGATGTTGAACGCGAAGTCCTGGATCGTCATTTCGTAGACCGGGCCTTCGTCGGCCGAATGGCTATGGATCGCCCAGCCGGGCGCCGTGAACATGAAGTCGCCGGCCTCCCATTCGTAGCGCTTGCCCTGGACCATCGAGTGACCGCGACCACCGAAGATGTAGTTCATCGCCGCCGAGACATGGCGGTGCGGGCGATCGGTGATGCCACCGGGGCGCACGGTGATCGTCGAGAAGAAGTTCGGCGTCACGCCGTTGGCGCGGCCCGTCACCGGATCCCACAGCAGATAGAGGCGGCGGCCTTTGTAGTTCGCGCCCAGATCGGCGAGCTTGTCGAGTTCGCGCTTCACATCCTGCCAAGCCCAGAGCTTCGGCTTGTACTCGACCGGCTCAGGATTGACGAGTTGCTCGTAAGGCGCGAGCCAAGTGCCCTCCTCGGTCAGCTGGAAGCTGCCGAACGGATTGCGATGATCGACGCGCAATTCGGATGCTTTGGGCGCCGCGGCGGCCTGCATGGCGTCGGTCGGCGGGTTCTCATCGATATAGTGCGTGCAGAGCTTTTCGAGCAGCGCGCCGTTTGAGTAGCGCAGCCGCACCTGGATCTCTTTGGTGTCGTTGACGTATTGGTGCACCGACATCGACGGCGAGGTGAACGTGTCATACTGCTTGAAGGCGTGCGCCTTGCCGTTGGCGATCGCCGTGCCGCCACCTTGGATGCAGAAATCGACGACGGAGGAGTTCTGGCGCACCGGCGCGGTCCGCTCGCCCGGCAACAGCACGTTGAGCGACACGTCAACGCCCGGCGCGAACGCCTTGCTGCCGTCAGTGCAGCGCGGATGGATGAAGTGGGTGCGGCGGACGCCGTTATCCGGCTTGGCGACGGACGCGAGGCGCTCGATTTCCTGCTCGATGCGCTTCTTGGGAATCTTCACCGGTTCCCACATGGGCAGATTGTGATCGCCCCAAGCTTTCGTCTCGGGGGTTTGACGCCCGCAAGCGTCCACCAAATTGCATTCGATATCCTGGAACGTCGCCATGGGGGCCCTCCTCGGCTCAATGAACATGAACCCACCATATTCCTTAGATATCTAATAGTTCATTGATCTGGATCAAGTCCCCCGGCCTTTGCCCTCGCGCCGTCTTAAGTGGTTGATTTATAAATTAAATCTGCCGCTTCGGTTCTTTAACGAACCACAGGATGGCGCCGCCGATCACGAAGAAGATCAGCACGGTGGCCATGCCGGCGCGCTGGGTGCCGAACTGGCTGGTGGCGAAGCCGAACAGCGCCGGACCAATGAAAGCGGTCGCCTTGCCGGTCAGCGCATAGAGCCCGAACATCTCGGTCTGCATGTCGGGCGGCGCGAGGCGCGCCATCAGCGACCGGCTCGCCGCCTGAGCGGGGCCGAAGAAAATGCCGAGCGCCAGACCCAAACCCCAGAACACCAGCTTGTCCTCGGTGACGAGGATTGCCGCGCCGACCAGGAACAAGCCGGTCAGCGCGATCAGCACCGTGCGCTTGGCGCCGATCCAGTCATCGATCCAGGCGAAGGCGGCGGCGCCGAGACCGGCGGTAAGGTTCAGCGCGATACCGAACCAGATCACCTCTTCGACCTTCATGCCGAACTGGCCAGCGGCGTAAATGCCGCCGAAGGCGAACAGCGTGTTGAGCCCGTCGGTGTAAATCATCTGAGCGATCAGATAGCGCGCGACGTTGCGGTACTTCGGCAGATCGCGGATGGTCTTGCCGAGGGTGCGGATACCGCGCGAAATCGCCGTGCCCCAGGGCAGACCGCTCGCCTTATGGTCGGGCGTGAAGACGAAGATCGGCCAAGCGAAGACCGCGATCCACAGCGCCGCGATGGGCGCGGCGATGCGCACATGGGCCGCCGCCTCGCGGCCGATGCCGAACCACGGCTCGGCATTGCTGACGAAGCCCATCAGCACGATGACGAGGCAGACGAGGCCGCCGGCGTAGCCGAGGCCCCAACCCCAGCCCGACAGGCGGCCGAGCATCTTCTCGGGCACCAGATCGTTAAGCATGGCGTTATAGAAGACGATGCCGAACTCGAAGGCGAGATTGGCAACCGCCACGCCCAACAGTGCGACCAGCACGAAGCTGGGATCGGGTTTGACGAACCACAAGCTCGCCGTCGCCAGCACGCACAGCGTAGTGAAAAAGCCGAGCCACGGCTTGCGCCGGCCGCCTTGGTCGGCAATGGCGCCGAGGATCGGCGACAGGATGGCGATAGCGATGGCCGACAGCGTCAGCGCATAGCCCCACTGCGCCGTGGCGGCGACTTCGTTCTCCGCCACGCCTTGTGTGAAATAGGCGGCAAAGACAAAGGTGAGGACCACCGCCGCGAAGGCCGAGTTGGCCCAATCGTAGAGGCACCAGGCGACGAGGGCGCGTTTGCTCGCGTAGGGCGGCTTCACGCGAGAGGACGGAGGACCGGCGGTTTGGCTCATGCCGTGATTAAAGCACGCAATTGCCGATTCGCCACCGCCAACATCGCCAGATCGACGGCACCCGCCGTCTGCATCTCGCCGAGGATTTGCTGTGCGCGCAAGAACACCGGGCCGCGCGCCGCCAACCACTCATCGGCCTTCTGGCCGCTGGTGAGCACGCGCGCCGCGAGTTCCGCTTGGAAGGCGAACAGCTCGTCGACGATGGCGGCAACAGCTTGTTTCTGCCAAGAGGTGCTAGCCGCGATGCCTTGCGCCGACAAACGGAGCCAATCGAGCGACAGCCGGTCGCCGACGGCGTAATAGACTTCCGCCGCCTTGGCGATCTTGCCGGCATCGCCGTCCGCCAATTTCACGATATCGGTGGCGCCGGCGAGCGCCGGCAGCTTGGCCGCCTCGCTGGCGAGATCGATCGGCGCGCCGTCCTTGGCGTAGGCCGCGACCGTCGCATCGAAGCGCGCGCGCGCTGCCGGCGGCAAGGCCTCCGGCAAGGACGCCTTCAATGCAGCGATAGCCGGCGCCGTGCTTGTCATGGCGGCGGCGACGTCGATCGGATGGCTCCGGTTCTGCACGAACCACAGAGTGGCGCGTTCGACCAGCTTGCCCGATTCGAGGATCATCGCCGTCTGCAGGCTCGCCGGCACCTTAGCGTCGAGCGCCTCGATTCCCGCCCACAGATCGCGCAGGGCGAAGGCATCGCGCGTCACGGTGTAAGCGCGGGCGATGTCGCCCTCGGCGCAGCCGGTGCGATTGCGCAGATCGTTGACGAAGGTCGGGCCGACGCGATTGACCATGCTGTTGGTCGCCACGGTCGCGATGATCTCGCGGCGCAAGCGGTGCTTGTCGATGGCCTGCGGGAAGCGTTCGCGCAAGGCCGCCGGGAAATAGCGATGGAGATCCTCGCCGAGGAAAGCCTCGTCGGGCAGGTTGCTCTCGAGCAAGGTCTCGTAGAGCGTCATCTTGCCATAGGCGAGCAGCACCGAGAGCTCCGGCCGCGTCAGGCCCTTGCCCGAAGTCGCGAGCAACGCCAGGGCCGCGTCATTCGGCAACTTCTCGACCTCGCGGTTGAGCTTGCCGGCCTTTTCCAGGTCGTGGATCAAGCGGACCTGCGAATCGAGCAGGCTCGCGCCTTGCGCTGCCATCACGCTGATCGCCTGAGTCTGCAGGTAATTGTCGCGCAAGATCAGGCCGGCCAATTCGTCGGTCATCTGGGTGAGCATGCTGTCGCGCTGCTTGAGCGTCAGATCGCCCTCGGCAACCACCGCGCCGGTGAGGATCTTGATGTTCACCTCATGGTCAGAGGCGTCGACGCCAGCCGAATTGTCGACCGCGTCGGTGTTCAGCCGCCCGCCAGTCTTGGCATATTCGATACGGCCGAGTTGGGTCATGCCGAGATTGGCACCCTCGCCGATCACCTTGGCGCGCACTTCATGGCCATCGATGCGCAGCACATCGTTGGCGCGATCTCCCGCTTCAGCTTGGACTTCCGTCGCCGCCTTGATGTAGGTGCCGATGCCGCCGAAGAACAAGAGCTCGACCTGCGCTTTGAGCAGGATGCGAATCAAGTCGTTGGGCGCGATGGCGTCCTGCTTGATGTCGAACAGGCCCTGAATCTCCGGCGTCAGCTTGAGCGACTTGGCCTTGCGGTCGAACACCGCGCCGCCCTTGGAGATCAGCTTGGCGTCATAATCGGACCAAGACGAGCGCGGCAGCGCGAAGAGGCGTTGACGCTCGGCCAGACTCGCCGCCGGATCGGGGGTGGGGTCGATGAAGATATGCAGGTGATTGAATGCGCCGAGCAGCTTGATGTGCGGCGACAGTGATCTGCCCCCTTCAGAGTGGTCCATCGACTATTTTAGTGTGGACCCTGAAGGAGAGAGAAAATGGGCAAGAGACACGGGCCTGAAGAGATCATCGGCAAGCTGCGCGAGGCAGAGATCGTACTG
>CANJIM010000031.1 GCA_947474495.1 Rhodospirillaceae bacterium | reverse complement strand
GTCGGCACCATGTCGGCGATGCTCATGTCGCGGGTCGAGAGATAATACCAGCCGCCGTAAGCGGTGACCGCGAGCAGGATGGCAATGACGACGAGGCCGCCACGCGGGACGCGGCTTTCCGACACCGGCTCGGGGAAGGTGAGATCGCTCGGCGCGTCGATGCCGGCCGCCTCAACCTTGAAGCGGGCGATCATCTCCTCGGCGTCGAGGCGGAGATAGCGCGCATAGGCGCGGACGAAGCCGATCGCATAGGTCGGGCCGGGCAGCGAGTCGAACTGGCCCTTCTCGATGGCGTCGAGATAGACGAAGCGGATGCGCAGCTGGGCGGCGATGTCCTGCAGGTCCTCGCCGCGCGCTTCACGCGCCGCGCGCAGGTCGTCGCCGATGGAGGCCAGATGACCGGCACCGATCATCATGCGGGCGCCGAGGTCTGACTCGTCGCGATCTCGCCGATTGGTGGGTTTGCGCGCCATGCGCCGCCGTCCTTCAGTGGGGAATGAGTCATTGTGTTAGCAAAATAAAGCCAAGCCGCGCAAGGCCTTAACGGTACGCATCGGGATAAGATGCCGGCAATTCGGGGCAAATTGCCGGTACAGAAGAGGCTTTGGCCGCTGGCCAGGAGCGCCTAGAGGATGACGCCGTGGTCGCGGGCGAAGGCGCGTAGCTTGTCGCGCAGGCTCGCGTCCGGCAGGTCGAGCAGACTGTCGATATAGGCCGCCAGCGGCGCCGCTTGCAGGCTGCGGACCATGGTTTTGATCGGGCCGACGGCGAGCGGCGACATGGACAAGGCGCGGTAACCGAGGCCGATCAGGGCCATGGCTTCGAGCGGCCGGCCGGCCATCTCGCCGCACAGCGACAACGGCACCTTGGCGCGCGCGCAAGCGGTGGCGAGGAATTTGAACATCCGCAGGGCGGCCGGCGACAGCACGTCGTAACGCTCGGCGATGCGCGGATTGGCGCGATCGGTGGCGAACATGAACTGGATCAGGTCGTTCGAGCCGACCGACAGGAAATCGACGCGCTTCAAGAGATTGTCGAGCTGCCACAGCAGGGCCGGCACCTCGACCATGGCGCCGACACGCAGGGTCTCGGGCAAAATACCGCCGCGGCTTTTCTCGCGCGCCAACTCCATGTCGATGATCTTGCGCGCCTTGTCGAACTCGGCGACCTCGGCGACCATCGGCAGCATGACCGACAAGGGGCGGCCGGCGGCCGCGCGCACCAGAGCGCGCATCTGCTGGCGCAGCATGGCGGGCCGGTCGAGCGCGATGCGGATGGCGCGCCAGCCCATCGCCGGATTCTCGTCGTTCACGTCGTCGAAATAGGGCAGCAATTTATCACCACCCACGTCGAGCGTGCGGAACACCACCGGCTTGCCGTCGACGCGCTCGAAGATGCGGGCATAGAGCTCGGTCTGCGCTTCGACGCCGGGATATTCGACCCGCACCATGAAGGGAATTTCGGTGCGATAGAGGCCGATGCCGTCGGCGCCGGCATCATGCAGATGCGCCGCGTCGATCTCGAGGCCGGCATTGATGTTAAGCGAAATACGATGGCCGTCGCGGGTTTCCGCCGGCTTGTCGCGCATAGCGGCATAGGCCTGACGGCGCTCGGCGCGCACGCGCATGTTCTCAGCGAAGGTCTGCTGGATGTCTTCGCCGGGACGGATATAGAGCGCGCCGGAATCGGCATCGACGATCACCGGATCAAGCGGCTCGACGCGGTGCAGCGCGTCCTTCACCAGACCGAGCACCGGTATGTCGAGGGCGCGCGCCACCACGGCGACGTGCGAGGTCGGCGAGCCTTCCTCCAGCACCAGGGCGCGCAGTTTGCGCGTATCATAATCGAGCAGTTCAGCGGGACCCATGCTGCGCGCGATCAGCACGACATCATCGGGCAACACAACGCTGGCCATGCCGTCCATGTCGCCGGTCAGATGCATCAGCAGGCGCACCGCCAAGGCCTCGAAATCTTCTAGCCGCTCGCG
Organism: Rhodospirillaceae bacterium; assembly: GCA_947474495.1. GTDB lineage: Bacteria > Pseudomonadota > Alphaproteobacteria > SMXQ01 > SMXQ01 > CAMAVH01. The sequence continues at coordinate 36,609 of CANJIM010000031.1, read as the reverse complement.
CAAGTAGGGATCGGTCACCTGATTCATGCGCGCGCGCGTCGATTCGCGGGTCTGCTGCACGGCGGCTTCGGCGGTGAGACCGGTGCGGATGGCGTCTTCGATACGGTCGAGCCAACCGGTGTCGCCAGCGATCATGCGATAGGTTTCGAGCACGTCGCGCTCCTCGCCAGTCTCCGTGATCGCAGTGGAGGCGAGCATGGAATCCAGGGCGCTATGCATGCTGATGACAGATTCTTCCAGGCGCTTCAGCTCGACCTCGGGATCTTCGGCGACGACCTGGCGGATCGCGATGTTGGGCTGGTGCAGCACGGCCAAGCCCATGGCGATGCCCAAGTTCAGCCGCACGCCTTCGAGGCGCATCGGCAACACCGCGTTGCCTTCCGAAGGCGCGCGCTCGTCGGCGGTGACGAGATCGCCGCTCGCCACCAACTCCGCCAACACCATGGAGATGGTTTCGAGGGCCTCGGATTCCTCTTCGACATAGAGGCGCTGATTTTTGTGCTGAATGACCAGCACGCCGATGACTCTGCCGCCGCGCAAGATCGGCACGCCGAGCAGAGAATGGAACACCTCTTCACCAGTCTCCGGACGATAGGCGAAATCCGGATGCGACTGGGCGTCGGCCAGGCTCAACGGGCGGGCATGAGCGGCGATATTGCCGACGAGACCTTCGCCGAGGCGCAGGCGCGTGCGGTGCACGGCGGTCGGGTTCAAACCGACGGTGGAGAACAATTCCAAGAGATCGCCGGCGCGCCGCACATAAATCGAACACACATCGGCATGCAGGTCGGCGGCGATGGCGGTGACGACTTGGTCGAGACGCTGCTGGGCCGAGGCCTGACCGGCCATGACATCGCGCAAGCGCCGGAGCAGTTGGCGCGGCCCGCCGGGGCTATGTTCGGCGGGAGTGCCTTGCATCAGATCCGCGCCTCAGTGCGCGTGTCGCGCGCAATGAGCGCATCGCACGCCTGATCGATCATATCCTGGATGATCTCGGCGGTGGGCTGTTCGCGCGTCACCATGCCGACACTCTGGCCCGCCATCAGCGAACCGTTCTCGACGTCGCCGTCGACCACGGCCCGACGCAAGGCACCAGCCCAGAAATGCTCGATCTTGAGCTGCGCTTCTTTCTGGTCGATGCCGCCGGCGCGGAATTCGTCGATCACCGCGCGCTGAGTTTCGGCGAAGCGGTCCGTCGCCTGATTCTGAATCGCGCGCACCGGAATCACCGGGAAGCGCGGATCGACCTGCACCGACGGCATGGCGTCACGCGCGTTGGCGTTGATGAAGGCCTTTTTGAAGGCCGGATGGGCGATCGATTCGGTGCCGCAGACGAAACGCGTACCGAGCTGAACGCCCGCCGCGCCCATTTCGAGATAGGACAGGATCGCTTCGCCGCGGCCGATGCCGCCGGCGACGAACACCGGCACGTCGCGCATCGCCGGCAAGATTTCTTGCGCCAGCACGCTGGTCGAGACCGGACCGATATGGCCGCCCGCTTCGGCGCCCTCGATAACGATGGCGTCGGCGCCGAGCTTGACCAGACGCTTGGCGAGGACGAGGGCCGGCGCGAAAGCGATGACCTTGCGGCCGGCATCTTTCAAACGGGCGATCGCCTGCGAGGTCGGCACGCCGCCGGCCAGCACGACGTGGCTGACGTTCTCGGCGATGCAGACGTCGATCAGCTCAGCGAGTTGCGGATGCATGGTGATGAGATTGACGCCGAACGGCTTCGTCGTCAGTGCGAAGGTCGCCTTGATCTCGGCGCGCAAACGTTCGGGATCCATCGAACCGCAGGCGATGACGCCGAAACCGCCGCCATTGGAAATGGCAGCCACCAGATTGCGCTCGGATACCCAGGTCATGGCGCCGCCAAGGATGGCGGTGGGCGCACCGAGGAAATCGGCGCCGCGCCGCCAGAGCTCGTTAAGCTGCCGCCGGGCTTGAGCGCGATCTGTCATGCGCTTAGGCCGCGTCGAGGTTATAGGCGGAGTGCAAGGCGCGCAGCGCCAGCTCGGTATATTCCTCGGCGATCAGCACGCTCACCTTGATCTCGGAGGTCGAGATGACCTGGATGTTGATGCCCTTCTCGGCCAGCGTCTGGAACATCAGCTGGGCGACGCCCGCGTGGCTGCGCATGCCGACGCCGACAACCGAAATCTTCACCACGTTGGCGTCGGGCTTCAGCGAGGCATAGCCGAGTTCGCCGGCCTTGCCTTCGAGCACCTTGAGGGCGCGTGGCAGATCGCTGCGCGTCACCGTAAAGGTAAGGTCGGTCGCCTTGCCGTCTTCCGACACGTTCTGCACGATCATGTCGACATTGATGCTGGCCTCGGCGAGCGAGCCGAAGATGCTGGCGGCGACGCCGGGCCGGTCGGGCACGCGCACGAGCGTGACCTTGGCTTCGTCGCGCGAATAGGCGATGCCGCTGACGAGTTCTTTTTCCACGATTTCTTCCTCATCGACCACGAGGGTGCCTGGCTGGTCATTGAAACTGGAGAGCACCTGGAGGCGCACGCGCTGCTTCATGGCCAATTCGACCGAACGGGTATGCAAAACTTTCGCGCCGAGGGATGCCATTTCGAGCATTTCCTCATACGTGATTTTATCGAGCTTGCGGGCCTTGGCAACGATGCGCGGGTCCGTCGTATAGACACCGTCGACATCGGTATAGATGTCGCAGCGGTCAGCGTTCAGCGCAGCGGCGAGCGCCACCGCCGAAATATCGGAACCGCCGCGCCCAAGCGTGGTGATGCGATTCTCTTTGCCGAGCCCCTGGAAGCCCGCCAGCACCGGCACTTCGCCGGCGGCCAGGCGCTTTTCCAGCTCGCCCGTCTCGATGCCCTCGATCCGCGCCTTGGCATGGACGCCGTCGGTGTAGACGGGCAGCTGCCAGCCGAGCCAGGAGCGCGACTTGATGCCGATCTCTTGCAAGGCGAGTGCCGTCAGGCCGCAGGTCACCTGTTCGCCCGAGGCGACGACGGTGTCGTATTCGCGCTCGTCGTACAGCTTGGAGATTTCATTCACCCAACCGACGAGTTGGTTCGTCGCGCCAGACATGGCCGAGACGACGACCGCGACCTCATGGCCGCGATCGACCTCCATCTTGACCTTCTGCGCGACGGCGCGAATGCGTTCGATGTTGCCGACGGACGTTCCGCCGAATTTCTGGACGATACGGAGCTTCTGCACGTTGCCCGCCACGCGGCTGACCTGAACTGTGATTGCGATGCCGAAAATGCCATGACGGCGGGCTGACGCGAGGAGACTTGACCTCGGCCGGACCGATCCGTTTGGGCGTTTCCCTTGTTCCCCCGAGAGGGCGGCGTATACATACTCTAGGTCACATGACCGCCGCAAGGACGGTTGGCAGCCTTTATCTGGCGATAAATGCTTGGTTTAGGCCGATATTTTCGCTGCATCGCACCAAGAAGAGCCCTTCACGCATCATGAGTGACGCCATTCCCCCCGCTTCCACCGTCGATGGCTCTGTCGACCCGGGCGAAATTGCCCGTTTTTCCGCCTTGGCGGCCGAATGGTGGAACCCCAATGGCAAATTTAAGCCGCTGCATCGCTTCAACCCGGTGCGCGTCGGCTTCCTGCGCGACCGTCTGGCCGCCCATCTCGGCCAGGATCCGCTCTCGGATAAGCCGCTCGCCGGCCTCAAGCTCCTGGATGTCGGCTGCGGCGGCGGGCTGCTCGCCGAGCCGCTGACCCGCCTCGGCGCCGAAGTCACCGGCATCGACGCCAGCGGGCCCGGCCTGATGGCCGCGCGGCTCCATGCCGAGCAGATGAACCTGGCCATCGATTACCGCGAGACGACCGTGGAAGATTTGGCCGCCTCGGGCGCGCGCTATGACGCCGTGCTCAACATGGAAGTGATCGAGCATGTCGCCGACCGGCCGAGCTTCCTCGCCGCTTCAGCCCTCGCGCTCAAGCCAGGCGGCCTGATGGTCGTCGCCACGCTCAACCGCACGGCCAAGGCCTATGCGCTCGCCGTGGTCGGCGCTGAATATATTTTGGGCTGGCTGCCGCGCGGCACGCACAATTGGCAGAAGTTCGTGAAGCCGGACGAATTGCGCGCCGAGCTGGCGGCAGCGGGCTTGACGGTCGGCGAGACGACCGGCGTCGTCTATAGCCCGCTGTCGGATCGCTGGTCGCTGTCGCGCGACGCATCCGTCAATTACATGATCGTTGCGACGAAGGCTTAGGCCTTCGCGCCCGTCAGGGCGTCACGGCGGGCTTTCAGGAGTGGGCGCAATTTGAGCGGCAACTCAGTGTTGAAGTCCATCGCTTGCCATTGCGTCACTTCCAGGGTGCGCTCGATCAGCGCGATATGCTGCTGGAAGCGGTATTCAATGGCGTCCTCGCGCACCGCCGCAGCGACGAAATTCACCCAGATTTCCTGGCCGCGAATCTCGCCCTCCGCCTGATGGGCGGAGAACACGTTGGGCCGCATGGAAAGCAGCTGCGACGGGCCCTGGAACGGGATCGCGATCGTCACCGATTTCAATTTTGTGTCGGGCGGCAGCGGATTGGCGCCTTCGGTCGGTTGGCCTTCCATCGGCAGGTTGGCTTCCGCCACCGTCAGCTCCTGCTCCTCGACGAAATAGGCCTGATCGACGAACAAATGCGTCTCGGGCACGCGGTAACGCGACATCACCGCCGATTCGAGCGCCATGTCGCTATAGGCGGCGAAGTTCTCCGGCGTGAAGCTCTCGACATAGGCGAAGGCTTCCTTGAGGCGGGCGCCGAGCCAGTCCTTCAGATCGCCGTCGTTGAACAGCTGCTCGCCCGCCAGATACATCGCCATCGCCCGTCCCCCTCGCCTTTGCTTTACGCGTCTTCGCGCGGCGAGCGCGGCAGGGCCATCACGTCGACGCCCTCCTCGCGCAGTTCGCGGGCTTCGTCGGGCGTCGCTTCGCCGTAGATGCCGCGCGGGTCCGTCTCGCCGTAATGAATCTTGCGCGCCTCTTCGGCGAAATTCTCGCCGACATAGTCGCAATTCTTCTCGATGTCCTGATGCAAGGCGCGCAGCGCCTTCATGGCGGCGGCAAAGACTTCCGGCGACGGGCCCCCGCCCGGCGTCATGGCCGGGGTGGTCGCCATCACTTCGCTGGCCGATTCCTCGGTCAGCGCGATGGGTGCCGTAGCGCGGCGGCTGTTGCTCTTGGCCGGGATATTCGGCGCCATCAGCGCCTTGACGATGTCATGGCTGCCGCAGACTGGGCAGGCGAGATCGCCAGCGGCGGTCTGCGCTTCGAAGGCGGCGCTGTCGCGGAACCAGCCCTCGAACACATGGCTCTTCGGGCAACGCAGGTCGAAAACGATCATGATGTCCAAACGGAAACAGAAGGATCAAAAACCGGCCCTATAAATGGCGGTTCGCCAGGATTCCGCAAGGGCTTGGCGCAGCTATAAATACATATATTAAATGTATTTAATAATATTTCACATCGTAAGATTGATAAAATGCCCCGCACGACTTAATCTGCGCCAGCTCCCTCCATCCCCCTCTGAGGAGAATGCCATGACCCTGCGTTTGGGCGATATCGCCCCCGACTTCGAAGCCGACACCAGCGCCGGCCGCATCAAATTCCACGAGTGGGCCGGCGACAGCTGGATCGTGCTGTTCTCGCACCCCAAGGATTTCACCCCGGTCTGCACCACCGAGCTCGGCGCCGTCGGCAATCTTTCGGGCGAGTTCAAGACGCGCAACGTCAAGGCGCTCGCCCTCTCGGTCGATCCGGTCGAATCGCACAAGGGCTGGATCGGCGACATCGAAGAGACGCAGAACTGCAAGATCAATTTCCCGATCATCGCCGACCCGGACCGCAAGGTCGCCAACCTCTACGGCATGGTCCATCCGGCCCATGACGAGGTCTATACGGTGCGCACCGTCTTCGTCATCGATCCGAAGAAGAAGGTCCGCCTGATGATCGTCTATCCGCAGACGACGGGCCGCAACTTCAACGAGATTCTGCGCGTCATCGATTCGATGCAGCTGACCGACCAATACAAGGTCGCGACGCCGGCCAATTGGCAGCAGGGCCAGGACGTCATCATCGTCCCCGCCGTGTCGGACGCCGACGCCGAGAAGGCCTTCCCGAAAGGTTTCAAGAAGATAAAGCCGTACCTGCGCACGACGCCCCAGCCTCCTCAAGGTTGAGCGACACGCGCGACGAGCGAAAAGCCCGGCAGCGATGCCGGGCTTTTTGTTTAGGCGATCTCGGGCTTGGGAATGGGCCGGCCGTGGATCAGCGACGGCACCATGGCGCGCACTTCGGCGACGCGCGCGAGGTCAATATCCGCCGTGATGAATCCGACATCGGTGCCGCCATCGGCGAGCACGACGCCCCAGGGATCGACGATCAGCGAATGGCCATAGGTCTTGCGGCCTTCGGCGTGATCGCCGGTCTGCGCCGGGGCGATGACGAAGCAGCCGGTCTCGATGGCGCGAGCGCGCAGCAAAATATGCCAATGGGCCTGGCCGGTTGTGCGCGTGAAGGCCGACGGCACGCTGAGCATCTCGGCGCCGGCTTCGGCGAGCGCCCGATAGAGCGCCGGAAACCGCAGGTCGTAACAGATCGTCATGCCGAGCTTGCCCCACGGCGTCGGCGCGACGACGCTGCGGTTGCCGGGCTGGAAGGTCGAGGACTCGCGGTAGGTCTCACCCGACGGCAGGGTGACGTCGAACATATGCAGCTTGTCGTAAGAGGCGACGATGCCGCCGGTCGGATCCAAGAGAAAGCTGCGGTTCGCCACCTTGTCGGCCGACAGCTTCACCGCGAGCGAGCCGACCAAGAGCCAAGCCCCCGTCTCGGCAGCGAGCGCTTGCAAGGCGGCTAGCGGATGATGGCTCTCCTGCGGCTCGACCTTTTCCATCAGCTTAGGCTTGCGCGGCTCGAGCATGGCGCAGTTCTCGGGCATCGCGATCAACTCGGCACCGGCATCGACGGCGCGGCGCGTCAGATCGCCGATCGCTTTCAAGTTCGGCGCGATCTCCGGGCCGGCGTTCAACTGCAGGCAGGCGACTTTAAATTTGCTCATACCCCCGGCTCGCCGATTTAAGCGAGCAGCGGGTCGAGCTGGCCGTTGCGCTCCAGCAACTGCAGATCGTCGGAGCCGCCGATGTGCTTTCCGTCGATGAAGATCTGCGGCACGGTGCGTGCGCCGCCCGCGCGCTGGACCATGATGTCGCGGGCGCCCGGCGTCACCGTCAGGTCGGTTTCCTCATAGGCCGCGCCCTTGCGTTCGAGCAGCGACTTGGCGCGGGCGCAGTAACCGCAGAGCGGCGTGGTGTAGATTTCGATCTTCGCCATGGTGATCCTCGTAAGATCTCAACGCTTGATGAGCAGATCGCGCCAGTCGGCGCGTTCCTTCCAGCCGGCCCGTTCCAATTCCGGCACGTCGGACGGATCGGCAGGATAGCCGATACAGAGATAGGCAATCAGCCGCCAATTGTCAGGCGTTTCCAGCGCGTGACCGATTGCGACCGGATCGAGAATGGACAGCCAACCGACGCCAATCCCGGCGGCGCGCGCCGCCAGCCACAAGAGGATAACGGCGCCGACGGCAGAATATTCCATAGTTTCTGGCATGGTGCGGCGGCCGAGACCGTGACCTTGCGGCGTCTCTAGGTCGGCGAAGATCGCCAATTGCACTGGCGCGTTATCGAGCCCGGCAAGTTTCAGGCTCGCATAGCGCTGGGCCCTTTCTCCAGCGTAACCTGCGAGCGCCTCGGCATTGCAGCGTTCGAAGTCCGCCCGCACCAGGCCGCGCCGCGCCGGGCTTTCGACCAGCACGAACCGCCAGGGCTGGCTGTTGCCGACCGACGGCGCGTGATGGGCGGCGGCGAGCAGCACCTCGATCTCGCCTGCGGCCACCGGATCGCGCTTGAAGCGGCGCACGTCGCGCCGCCAGATCAGCAATTCGTCGAAGGCGGCGCGGAAGGCGTCATCAAAAACAGGAGGGGGGAACAGCGGCGGCGTCTGGCTGCGGATATCCATGCTCACTCCGGCCTGAGCACGCGTGCGAGCGTGAGTACCGACACCTGGGCCGCGCCGGCGCGCAGCAGCGCCTTGGCGCAAGCCTCGACGGTCGCGCCAGTGGTCAGCACGTCGTCGATCAAGAGCACGTTGCAATCGGCCAGCCGCGCCTTGTGACGCGGCGCGACGGAAAAAGCGCCGGCGACATTGCGAAAGCGCGCGCTGCGGCCAAGCCCGCCCTGCGACGGCGTGCGGCGGCGGCGGCGCAGCAAATCGGGCAGCGCCGTCTTGCCGCTTAGCCGGGCGAGCGCGTTAGCGAGCAGCGCCGACTGATTGTAGCGCCGCGCCAGCAAGCGCGACCAATGGAGCGGCACCGGCGCGACGATGTCGGCCTCGGCTAGCAGGCCGGCGCCGGCGCGCGCCATCCAGCGGGCGAAGGCCGGCGCGGCATGGGTGCGGTCGGCGCGCTTGAAGCCGAGGATCAGACGGCGACTGGCGTCGTCGTAGGCCAGGGCCGAACGCGCCATCGCATAGTCCGGCGGGCGGGCGATGCAGGCGCCGCAAACCGTCTCGTCGCTGGCATTGCCAGATGGGTCGAATTCGAACGGCCGGCCGCAGGTCCGGCAGAGCGGCGCGGCGATGAAATTGAGCCCACCCCAGCAAGGTCCACACAACGCGCCGGGCTCGCCGACCAATTCGCCACAGGCGAGGCATTGCGGCGGCAAAAGCGCATCCAACCCCAAGCGCCCGAGCGGGCGCAGCAGCTGGCCGGCCCGATCAAAAATGGGCGCAAACATATTCGGGCGGGTTGCGGGGAACAGGCTCATGGCGACATGAGACGACCCACCAGCCCGGCTGTCAACGGCGTGCCGGTTATGCGATAAATCCGCCATGAGCACTTCCGGTTCTGAGGACATCATCCGCCCGTTCGACCGCGTCAGCGTGCGCCGGCATCGCGACCGCGCCGCGCCAAATCTGGCGCGTCACGATTTCCTGCTGCGCGAAATCGGCGAGCGGCTCGGCGAACGCATCGGCGACATCCGCCGCGACTTTCCCCGCGTGCTCGACCTCGGCGCCCATGACGGCGCCATGGCCGACTACCTCGGACCCGCCGGCCGCGACCTTATCGTGCAATGCGATCTCTCGCCGGCCATGACCGCCGCCAATCAGCGCGGTAACCTCCGCGTCGTCGCCGACGAGGAATGGCTGCCCTTCGCGCCGGAAAGCTTCGATCTCGCGGTCAGCAACCTGTCGCTGCATTGGGTCAACGACCTGCCGGGCGCCCTGGCGCAAGTGCGCCGCGCCCTCAAGCCCGATGGCTTCTTCCTCGGCGCGCTGCTCGGCGGCGATAGCCTGTTCGAACTGCGCCGCTGCCTGATGGACGCCGAGTTGAAGGTCGAAGGCGGCCTGTCGCCGCGTATATCGCCGATGGCCGACATCCGCGACGCCGGCAACCTGCTGACGCGCGCCGGCTTCGCCCTGCCGGTCGCCGACAGCGACACGCTCACCGTCTCCTACGCCAACGCCTTCGACCTGATGAAGGAGTTGCGCGGCATGGGAGAGAACAACGCCGTCAGTGAGCGGCGCAAAAGCCTGACGCGCCGTACCACCCTGCTCGAAGCTGCCGCCATGTACGCCAAGGACTATGCCGACGATGATGGGCGCGTCACCGTCACCTTCCAGGTGCTGTACCTCGGTGGCTGGACGCCCCACGCCAGCCAGCAAAAACCGCTCAAGCCCGGCAGCGCCGCTCAGCGGCTCGCCGATGCGCTCGGCAGCGTCGAGCAACCGGCGGGCGACAAGGCCGAGCCGTAAACGCATACGCAGCGAGACCAATGAGGTCTCAAACCAGCGCGTCCCAGCCGCTAATCCGACTTTTCTTTCGTCAGCGTTTCGCTTAAAGCAGCGGGCGGAGAGTCACGTTTTCTGGGGGGATCACTCATATGTCCGCATCCATCGATCGCGCCTTTTTGCGCGTTGCCGTTCTCTATGCCTTGGTCGGCCTGTGCGGCGGCATTTTCATGAGCGCCAGCCACGACCATGCGCTCATGCCGGCCCATGCCCATTGGCTGCTGCTCGGCTGGGTCTCGATGTTTTTGTATGGCCTGTTCTACAAGACGCATCCCGCCGCCAAGACCAAGCTGGCGACGGCGCAGTTTTGGCTCGCCAACATCGGCGCGATCCTGCTGTGCGTCGCGGTCGGCTTCATCGTGACCGGCCATCCCAAGGCCGAGCCGGGCGCCGCCATCGGCTCGCTGTTCGTGCTCGCCGGCATGATCCTGTTCGCGATCCAGGTGTTCCGGGGCACTAAAGCCTAAGCAACGCGCCTAAAGAAAATCCCGTAGCATCGCCACCAGCGGAACGTCCGCTGGCGGCATGGGATGCGCGTCGAGTGCGCCGACGCGCACCCATTTGAGCACCTGGCCTTCTTGCGCCGTCGGCGTGCCCTGCCAGACGCGGCAGAGATAGAGCGGCATCAGCAGGTGGAATTTTTCGTAACTATGCGAAGCGAAGGTGAAGGGGCCGAGGCAGGCCTCTTCCACTTCGATGCCGAGCTCCTCGCGCAATTCGCGCACCAGCGCGCCTTCTGGCGTTTCGCCGGGATCGACTTTACCGCCGGGAAATTCCCACAGGCCCGCCAGGCTTTTGCCCGGCGGGCGCTGCGCGATAAGGATGCGGCCATCGCCGTCGATCAGTGCGACGGCGGTGACGAGGACGGTCGGTTTCGCCCCGTCCGACATTCTTAGCTGCGATAGCCGATGTTGATGTCGATATAGGCCTGCGTCAGATCGCAGGTCCAGACCGTGGCCTTGCCCGTCGCCTTCTTGCCGCCGGTCCGCACGCCGACGTCGACCTCGATCAGGATGTTCTGGCCCTTCATGTGAGCGGCGACCGGCGTTTCGTCATAGCCGGGGCGCACCATGCCCTTCTCGGTGATGACGATGCCGCCGACCGCGATCATCATGCGGTCGCGCTCGGCCTTCTCGCCGGCCTTGCCGACGGCGGCGACGATGCGGCCCCAATTGGCGTCCGAGCCGGCGATAGCCGTTTTGACCAGCGGCGAATTGGCAATGGCGAGGCCGATGCGCTTGGCCGCCGGATTGCTGGCGGCGCCGGTGACGCGGATCTCGACGAACTTCGTCGCGCCCTCGCCGTCCTTCACCACGAGATGGGCGAGCTCCAGCATGGCTTCGTCGAGCTTGGCCTTGAAGTCACGCAAATGCGCGTCGGACGCCGACCGCACCACCTTGTGCTTCGGTCCCTGGCCCGTCGCGGCGAGCAGAATGGTGTCGCTGGTCGAGGTGTCGCTATCGACCGTGATGCAGTTGAACGACTTGTCGACGCCCTTGGTCACCATCGCCTGCAGCGCCTTGGCCGGGATCTTGGCGTCGGTAAAGAGGAAGCCGAGCATGGTGCCCATGTTGGGCGCGATCATGCCCGAGCCCTTGATGATGCCGACGATGGTCACCTGGGTGCCGCCGATGCTGGCGGTGCGCGAGACGGCCTTGGGATAGGTGTCGGTCGTCATGATGGCGCGCGCCGCTTGCTCCCATGACGCGGTGAGGTTGCTCTTCACCAGGCCAGGCAGGGCGGCGGCGATCTTCTCGGCGGGCAGCGGCTCGCCGATCACGCCGGTCGAGGCAATGAAGACTTCCTTCGGCTTGCAGCCGAGCGCCTTGGCCGCCGCGTCCGCCGTGACGGTGACGGCGGTGACGCCGGCCTTGCCGGTGAATGCGTTGGCATTGCCGGAATTGACGACGATGGCGCGCGCCTTGCCGCCCTTGACCGCAGCGCGGCACCAATCGACCGGCGCCGAGGCGCTGAGCGAGCGGGTGAAGGCGCCGGCGATCGTGGTGCCCGGTGCCAGCTCGGCGATCATCAAATCCGTCCGGCCCTTGTATCGCACGCCGGCCTCGGCGACGCCGAGACGCACGCCGGCGACGGCGGGCAGATCGGGGAAGCGGGCGGGCGCGAGCGGCGACGTTTTGATGGCCATGATGGGCTCTTCAGTTCGGGTGGATGTTTGGCAATTCTGGGCAGATGGACATCCGCCGCCGGAGTCAGCCGGCGGCGGGTATCGACAGGTCTGGTTTAGGATATCGTGGCGCGCCCTGCAACGCTCGAAGCGTGACAGGACGGCGGTCGGATTACGGCATCGCCTGGACCGGCGGCACGCTGCCGTCGGGCGCGAAACGCTCGATCTTGGCGCTCGCGCGTAGCTTCTCGATGACATCGCCAAACGCTTGGTCGCTCAACTGTTCGCGCAATTCATCGCGCACCTCGGCGAACGGCGGCTTGCCGATTTCATCGACGCGGATCACATGCCAGCCGAATTGAGTCTCGACCGGGCTCTTGCTGATCTCGCCCTTCTTCATCTTGAAGGCAGCCTCGGAGAACGGCGCGACCATCTCTTCCTTGGTGAAGAAGCCGAGATCGCCGCCTTGCTTGCCCGACGGATCGAGCGACTTCTTGGCCGCCACGTCCTCGAACTTGGCGCCGCCGGAAATCTCGCGGATCACCTGCACGGCTTCGTCGCGCGTTTTGACCAGAATATGGCTGGCGCGGACCTTCGATTCGGTCGGCATCTTGTCGTACTCTTTCTTGAGCACGGCGTCGGTCAGCTGCGCATCGATCTTCTTGTTGATATAGACCTGCTCGAGCACGCGGTCCTGCACTTCGGCCATGCGCTTCTTGAACTCGGCGTCGGTCTCGAGCTTCTCCTTCTTGGCGGCAGCGACCACCAGCTTGCGGTCGATCACCTGGCCGACCAGCGCGGGGAAGAGCGCTTCGAGCGGCATGGCGCGGTACTGCGGCGGCAGCGTATCCATCGCCGCCAGCACTTCGGAGCGCAGAATGGGCTGGCCATCGACGCGGGCGACCACCGGATCGGCGGCAGACGCTGCCGGCTTCGGAGCGGCCTGAGCCCAGGCGGCGGCAGGCGCGGTCAGGGCAAGGGCGGCGCAGAACGCCGGAACAAGCAGGGAAAAGCCGGCGCGAGCCGCGCGGGAGCCGTAAATCATGGTCGGAAAACATCCTTAAAGGGGCACGGCCGCCGCCCTCTGTCTCGAGACCGGGGCGGGCCGCTTCGCTGGGCATCCTACACGACGGATTTAAGCCGGGCGAAGGCCTTTGCGGCCGCATTAGTGACAAGCCCGTGAAGCCTCCCCATGAGGCCCTGAAGCCCGCCCGGAGCCTTGGGAACCAGCCCGTCTGGCCGGCGTTGACATGCGCCCCCTCGCTCTCTATCTGTCAGGGGCCGCTTTCGCAGGATTTCAAGGTTTTCCCCGCGTTTTCAGGTCATTCCTCCCGTGCGCGGGCTTCGCGGCGCCTGCTCGCGCGGGCCAGGGAAGGAATGGCCCACGCCCCCGCCAAAGGTTCTCGCCCATGTTCGGCGCCATCGCCCGCAAATTCATCGGTACCGTCAACGACCGCCAAGTCCGGCGTCTGGAAAAGACGGTCGCGGAAATCGCCGCCCTCGAACCCGACATGATCAAGCTGAGCGACGCCGAACTGGCGGCGCGCACCCCATGGTTCCGCGAACGCCTGGCCAAGGGCGAAACCCTCGACGATCTGCTGGTCGAAGCCTTCGCCACCGTGCGCGAGGCGGCCAAGCGCACCCTCGGCCAGCGCCACTTCGATGTGCAAATGATGGGCGGCATCACCCTGCATCGCGGCAGCATCGCCGAAATGGCGACCGGCGAAGGCAAGACCCTGGTCGCCACCCTCGCCGTCTATCTCAACGCGCTGTCCGGCAAGGGCGTGCATGTCGTCACCGTCAACGACTACCTCGCCAGCCGCGACGCCGAGTGGATGGGCCAGGTCTATACCTTCCTCGGCCTGACGGTCGGCTGCATCGTCCACGGGCTCGACGACTTCGAGCGGCACATCGCCTACGGCTGCGACGTCACTTACGGCACCAATAACGAGCTGGGCTTCGACTATCTGCGCGACAACATGAAGTATCGCCTGGAAGAGATGGTCCACCGCCCTTTCAACTACGCCATCGTCGACGAAGTCGACTCGATCCTGGTCGACGAAGCGCGCACGCCCCTCATCATCTCCGGCCCGGCCGAGGACTCCTCGGAGCTCTACCGCAAGGTCGACGCGCTGATGCCGAAGCTGAACGCCGACGACTATGAGAAAGACGAGAAGCAGCGCACCGTCGCGCTCACTGAAGTCGGCATCCAGCATATGGAAGAGCTGCTGGTCGAGGCCGGCATCATCCGCGGCGATCTCTACGACTTCGAGAATGTCTCCGTCGTCCATCACGTCAATCAGGCCTTGCGCGCCCACAAGCTGTTCGTGCTCGACCGCGACTACATGATCAAAGACGACAAGATCCTGATCGTCGATGAATTCACCGGCCGCGCCATGGAAGGCCGCCGCTACTCGGAAGGGCTGCACCAGGCGCTCGAAGCCAAGGAAAACGTCACGGTTCAGAACGAGAACCAGACGCTGGCCTCGATCACCTTCCAGAACTTCTTCCGCATGTACCCCAAGCTCGCCGGCATGACCGGCACGGCCTCGACGGAAGCCGCCGAATTCGAGGACATCTACAAACTCGGTGTCATGACGATCCCGACCAATCTGCAGATTTCGCGCATCGACCATCACGACGAGGTCTATCGCACCGCCGAGGAAAAATACGAGGCGGTGACGCAGCAGATCGAAGAATGCCAGAAGCGCCAGCAGCCGGTGCTCGTCGGCACCACCAGCATCGAGAAATCCGAGCTGATCTCGGAAATCCTCAAGCACAAGAAGATCAAGCACGCGGTGCTCAACGCGCGTTATCACGAGCAGGAAGCCGGCATCATCGCCCAGGCCGGTCGTCCCGGCTCGGTGACGATCGCCACCAACATGGCCGGTCGCGGCACCGACATTCAGCTCGGCGGCAATCTCGACCTGCGCGTCAAGGGCGAGCTCGCCGAGATCACCGACGAGGCCGAACGCGCCCGCCGCATCGAAGCGATCAAGGCCGAAATCGCCGAAGGCAAGAAAATCGCCCTCGAAGCCGGCGGCCTCTATGTCATCGCCTCTGAGCGCCATGAAAGCCGCCGCATCGACAACCAGTTGCGCGGCCGCTCCGGCCGCCAGGGCGACCCCGGCGCCTCGAAGTTCTTCCTGTCCTTGCAGGACGATCTGATGCGCATCTTCGGCTCCGAGCGCATGGACACGATGCTGCAACGCCTCGGTCTCGAGCAAGGCGAAGCGATCATCCATCCGTGGATCAATAAGGCGCTGGAAAAGGCGCAGCAGAAGGTCGAAGCGCACAACTTCGAGGCGCGCAAGAATCTGCTGAAGTACGACGACGTGATGAACGACCAGCGCAAGGTCATCTACGAGCAGCGCATCGAGCTAATGCGCAGCAACGATGTCTCGACCATGGTCACCGACATGCGCCATGAAGTGATCGAGAACATGGTAAGCCGGGCAATCCCTGAGCGCGCCTATCCCGAACAGTGGGACGTGGGCCTGCTGCACGAGGAATGCCTGCGTCTCTTGGGCCTCACCCTGCCGGTCGCCGATTGGGCCAAGGAAGAAGGCATCGCCGACGCCGAGATTCGCGCCCGCATCACCGACGCCGCCGACCGCAAGATGGCCGAAAAGGCCGTGCGCTATTCGCCCGATGTGATGCGCATGGTTGAAAAGAGCCTGCTGCTGCAGGTGCTCGATCAGACCTGGAAGGACCATCTGCTGACGCTCGACCATCTGCGCCAGGGCATCGGCCTGCGGTCTTACGCCCAGCGCGATCCGCTGAACGAATACAAGACCGAGGCCTTCTCGCTGTTCGAGAAGATGCTCGACCAGCTGCGCGAGAACGTCACCTCCGTGCTGTGCAGCATCGAGCTGCAGATCAATCAGCCGTCCGACGTGCCGATGCCGCAGGGCCCGCGCGAAATGCACGAGACGCGCACCGACCCGGCGCTCGGCGGACCCGACGGCGAAGTGGAAAGCTCCACGCCGCGCCGTGCCTTCGATCCCGCCGACTCGTCAACTTGGGGCAAGGTCTCGCGCAACGCCGCCTGCCCCTGCGGCTCGGGCAAGAAATACAAGCAGTGTCACGGCAAGCTGAGCTAACTGGCCAAGCGATCCTGAATGACAAACGGCGACTTCACAGAAGTCGCCGTTTTCCTATGTCCCATCGCCGCGAAAACGCGGCAAAAAATTCCCGCTCCCTCTGACTAATGATCGCCGGGCAAATTAAGGCCCCGTTAATGACATCAGCCTAAATTTCACTCGCTCGTTTTTGGATCGCGACAGGATGTCGCGTCTATACGCTCCATGTAGGAGATAGGCTTTGGCTCTCAATATCGTCTCGAACTACGCCGCCAATGTCGCCAATCGTTATTTAACGAAGGCCGACAGCGCCGCGTCCAGTTCTCTCGCAAAACTCTCCGCCGGCAGCCGCGTTTTGAGCGCCAAGGATGACGCTGCGTCCCTCGCGATCGGCTCGCGCCTGAACGCCGAGGTTCAGGCGCAGAAGCAGGCCAAGGTCAACGCGGGCCAGGCCACCTCCATGCTGCAGATCGCCGACGGCGCGATGTCCAAGGTGAACGATATTCTCGTTCGCATGAAGACCCTCGCCGTGCAGTCGGGTTCGGGCCAGTTGTCCACCACCGAACGCAGCATGCTCGACACCGAATACCAGGCTCTACTCGATGAAGTTGATCGCGTCGCCCAGGTGACGAAGTTCAACGGCACGGCCCTGGTGAACGGCTCGTCGACGACCACGACGACGCTGAACGCCACGAGTGTCGTCAACGCGGCACACGGATTCGCCTCGATCAAGCTCGGGAGCGGCGTCGGCAACGCAGCTATTTCCGTCAATTACGACGCTTCCAGCGACGTCCTGACCTTGAAAAACCTCACCACCGGCGAAAGCCAGGGTATCGCCATCGGCAACACGGCGATCGCGCAGAACGCGACCCAGAGCGTCAACTTCAATGAGCTGGATATCGTCGTCGATCTGAGCGCCGCCTTCAGCAAGTCGACCGATATCGACAGCCTGCCGACATATTCGGCGGGCACCCCGGACACTGGCAATATCGACACCAGCTCGGTCACCGTCTCGAACATCAGCGATGCGACCGATTTCGCGGCCCAAAGCGGCAATGTCACCCTTGACGATACCGGCAACCCCGCGACGTCGACGCTCTATTACGGCACCTACCAGAGCCCGGCATCATCGGTCAATCTGCTCACGACCGGCCATAAAACGGTGACGTTGACAAACTCCGGCGGTGACACCTTCACTCTGAGCTTCGACGTCACGAACCCGTTCGATGGCGGCGGCACCATACCCACACTCGATTTGTCCGGCCTGCTCAACGCGCGGGTCACTGGCACCGCATCAACCACCGATCAGACGGACTTCACCTTCAAGCTCGGCACCGGCACGACGACGAATGTCGACGAAATCACCATCTCGGTGGGTTCGATCTCGGCGACGTCGCTCAGCATCAACGGCGGCGATATTCTAACCAAGGCTAGCGCCGACACCGCTTCCGCCGCCGTCACCGCCGCGATCGATACCCTCAACACCGCCCGTGCGGGCGTTGGCGCCGCGCAGAACCGTCTCGAGTTCGCCTCGGACAATCTGTCAACGACCATCGAAAACACGGAAGCCGCTCGTAGCAGCTTGATGGACTTGGACGTGGCCTCTGAAATGACCATGTTCTCGGCCAAACAAGTGCTCGTGCAGTCCGGCGTCGCCATGCTCGCGCAGGCGAACAAGATGCCCGAGAACCTGCTGCGCCTGTTCCAGTAACGCAATCCCGACGAGCGAAATGAAACGGCGGCCGAAGGGCCGCCGTTTTGCGTTAGAGCGCGAGGCCGCTAAGGCCTCAGCCAGAACGGCTGATAGCCGAGCACGGCGATGATGGCCCAGACGGCCATGACCAGGTTGATCTGGAAGGTCATGACGCCGTAGGTGCGATAGTACGGCCCAGCCATATAGCCGAGCCAGAAGACGATGCGCGAGACGACGAACATCACGGTGAGCGCCGCCAGCACGCCGAGCGAGCCGGCCGGCGCCGCCGCGGAGACGGCGAAGGCGAGCAGCGCGAAGATCAGGCTTTGCTCGACCGTGTTGGTCAGGGCGCGGCGCGACACGTCGATATAGCGCGGCTCTTGATTGAGCGTCGGGTCGATCGCCGGGCTGAAATTGCGCAAGAGGCCGATGATCATCGTCATGCCGAGAATCAGCAGCGCGATCAACAACAGCCATTGCGCGGCGAAGCCCAAGCGGTCGGCCTTGGCGGCGGCGGCGGGCGCGGCGAACAGGCCGAAGATCAGAAAGAAGATGGCCCAGCCGGCCACGCTGCCGATGACGAGGCCGATGGCCGATTTACGGCGCGCGGCCGCGAGGTCGAAATAAGGCATGTCGGGCTCTCCGCTGCGACGATTCGGGGCGCCCTTTGGCGAGCGCCCTTCTTTCAACGCCGGGGAACCCGGTTCGTTCACAGGATTTTTGTCACAGGAGGCCTCAAAGCCCCTTGCGGCCCATGTCGAGGAACTTCTCGCGCCGGCGCTCGCGCAGAGCCCCACCGCCGCTGCCGAGCAGCTTGCGCAGGGCGCGCTCGATGGCGCTGCCGGTCGCGGCCATGGCGGCAGCCGGCTCGCGGTGCGCGCCGCCCAGCGGCTCGGGCACGATCTCGTCGATCAGGCCGAGCGCCTTGAGGTCGTCGGAGGTGACTTTCAGGGCCTCGGCGGCGACCTTGGCCTGCTCCGGCCCGCCGCCGCGCCACAGGATCGAGGCGCAGCCTTCCGGCGAGATCACCGAATAGATCGAATGTTCGAGCATGATGACATGATCGGCGGCCGCCAGCGCGATCGCGCCGCCCGAGCCCCCCTCGCCGATCACGGCGGAGACCAGCGGCACTTGCAGGCGCAGGCAAGCCTCGATGGAGCGGGCGATGGCTTCCGACTGGCCGCGCTCTTCGGCATTGACGCCGGGATAGGCGCCGGCGGTGTCGACCAGGGTGATGACCGGCAGCTGGAAGCGGTCGGCCATTTCCATCAGGCGGCGTGCCTTGCGGTAGCCTTCCGGACGGGCCATGCCGAAGTTGTGCTTGATGCGCGATTCGGTGTCGCGGCCTTTTTCGTTGCCGATGACCATGACCGAATAGCCGCGGAAGCGGCCGAGACCGCCTTGGATCGCCGCGTCTTCGCCGAAGGTGCGGTCGCCCGCGAGCGGCGTGAAGTCCTCGATCAGCGCCTCGACGTAATCCTTGAAATGCGGACGGTCGGGATGGCGCGCGACCTGGACCTTCTGCCAGGGGTCGAGCTTGCCGTAGGTCTGCTTGAGCAGCTTGTCGGCCTTGGCCTGCAGCTTGCCCACTTCCTCAGCGATGTTCACATCGCCGGCGTTGTGCAGGTGGCGCAGCTCTTCGATCTTGCCTTCGAGCTCGGCGATCGGTTTTTCGAAATCGAGAAAAGTCGGCATGACGGCTTTCGTGACGGCTCAAGCGGCCGCTGTCAAGAGTTTCACTGTGTCGCGCCACTGGATCGCAGAGGGGGCGCGCGGCTTAAACGTCATTTGGCGCCGCCGGCGATCAGCTCGGCTTTGCGCACCACCACTTGGGCTTGGCGGATCGAGGCGACGTCGATCATGCGGCCATCCAGAGTCGCGGCGCCCTTGCCGGCGCGCGCCGCTTGGTCCATGGCGGCGAGAATGCGGCGGGCGGCCTCGGTCTCGGCTGCTGTCGGGCCGAAGGCGGCGTTGGCGGCGGCGATCTGGCTCGGATGAATGCACCATTTACCTTCGCAGCCGAGCGCGGCGGCGCGGCGGGCGGCGGCGTCGAAGCCTTCGGCATCGGCGAAGTCGGCATAGGGGCCGTCGAGCGGACGCAGGCCATGGGCACGCGCGGCGACGACGATGCGCGCCAGGGCGTAATGCCACATGTCGCCGACGTGGGTTTCGCGCGGGCCGCCCTTGGCGCCAACCAGCACGGCGTAATCGGGATTGCCGCCGCCGATCGTGACGTTGCGCGCGCCGGTCGAGGCGGCGAAATCGCCGGGGCCGAAATGCAGCGATTCGGCGCGCGCGCTGGCGCCGGCGATGGCGTCGACGTTCATCAGCCCTTCGGCGGTCTCGATCATCAATTCGAGGCCGACCGGGCGGGCGTAGCCCTTGGCCATTTCGATCTGCGTCAGCAGCATGTCGACCGCCTGCACGTCTGCGGCGCGGTTCACCTTGGGGATCAGCATCAGATCGATGCGCTCGCCCGCCTGCTCCATCACGTCGATGACGTCGCGGTACATAAAGGGCGTGTCGAGGCCGTTGACCCGCACCGAGACAGTCTTGCCGCGCCAGTCGAGATCGCGCAGGCCGGTGATGACGTTCTCGCGCGCCTTTTCCTTATCGGCGAACGCGACCGAATCTTCGAGATCGAGGAAGATCACGTCGGCCGCCGACTGGGCCGCCTTCTCGAACAGTTCCGGACGGATGCCCGGCACCGAGAGCTGGCTGCGGTTGAGCCGCACGGCGGCGGCGCGGGAAGCGCTGGGGATCATGCCGGAGGGGAAACCGATCCATTTTAAATCAATAACTTAGCCCTGGATGACGGGCGCTCGGGGGAGTGAAGCCCGACCCGGCGGGCTTGTCAATCTTTGCGGGCCGACAGGTTGGGCGCCAGTTCGGGGCTGTGGATATGCTCGGGCCGCACGCCCAGGCCGATGATGCGGGCCGGAATGCGCTGGAATAGGGGTAGGCGCGTCAGCTGACGCAGAATCCATGGCGCGCGAATGGTGGCCTCGGCGCTGCCGAGCAGGCCGGCGATGACGGTGCGCTGCATAAAGACCTGCATGCGCTGGACGACGCGTGTCGGAAACATGCGCCGCGCCTGGACGCGCGCCAGATCGCCGTCGGCGACGCGCCGCTCGCGCAACGGACGCCACAGGATATTGGCGGCGGCGACCGCGTCCTGGATCGCGAGATTGATGCCGACACCGCCGACCGGCGACATGGCATGCGCCGCATCGCCGATGCAAAGCAGGCCCGGCCTGTGCCAGCGCATCAGCCGGTCGACTTTCACGACGAGCAATTTGAGCTTGTCCCAGTCGTCGAGGCCGCGCACGCGCTCGCCGAGGAACGGCGCCGCCTTCAGCAACGCATCCTGCACCGGCTTGAGGCCGCTCGCCTGCAGTTCGGCATGGCTGCCTTTCTTGATGACCAAGGCGCATTGCCAATAGGTGCCGCGGTGGATCAACACGACGATGCGGCCGGCGTCGAACACACCCATCACGTCGGACGGATCGGTCGGCAGGCGCGGCATATGGAACCACAGCACATCCATCGGCGCGCCCTGGTCTTCGATTCGCAGGCCGGCGCGATCGCGTAGGATCGAGCCGCGGCCGTCGGCAGCGATCACCAGATTGCCGCGCAGCTCGATCTCGCCGTCCGCCGTTTTCACGCGCAAGCCGACGACGCGACCGTTCTCCTCAAGAAGACCGGTCGCTTCGGCGCGCATACGCAGGTCGAACTGCGGGTAGCGCCGCCCCGCGTCGGCCAGGAAGTCGAGAAAATCCCATTGCGGCATGAAGGCGACATAGCCGATGCCGTTCGGCAGATGGCGGAAATCGGCGAACGTCAATTCGTCCGACCCGACACGGCCGCGCAACTCATAGGCCTTCTGATGCGGCAGCTTGAGGAAATCGTCGAGCAGGCCGAGCTCGCGCATCAACTGCAACGTCGACGGATGAATCGTGTCGCCACGAAAATCGCGCAGGAAGTCGGCGTGCTTTTCGAGCACCGTGACCAAGATACCGGCACGCGCGAGGAGGAAACCCAGCATCATGCCGGCCGGGCCGCCGCCGGCGATGATGCAACGATCGCCGCCGTCCATCATCAGGCTCGCGCTAAAGGATGATGCTGCTGCACCAGAGCACGCAGGCGCTCTTCGAGCACATGGGTGTAAATCTGCGTCGTCGAGATGTCGGCGTGTCCAAGCATCTGCTGCACGCTGCGCAAATCCGCGCCATGGGCGAGCAGATGGCTGGCGAAGGCATGGCGCAACACATGCGGCGAGACCTTCGACGGCGGCAGGCCGGCGGCGACGGCGACCTCTTTGAGAATCTGCGCGAAGCGCTGACGCGTCAGATGGCCGCTGTCGGCGCGCGACGGAAACAGCCAGCGCGAGCTATCGCCCTCGCCGACGAAAGAAGGCCGTGCGTCGAGATAGGCGGCGAGCGCATCGCGCGCCGTGGCGTTAAGCGGCACGAGGCGTTCCTTGTCGCCCTTGCCGCGCACCAGGATCATCTCGGCATCCTCGCGCAAGGCGGCGAGCGGCAGGCCGACCAATTCGGAAACGCGCAGGCCGCTGGCATAAAGCGTTTCGATCAACGCGGTGCGGCGCAGGGTCTCCGGGCCTTCGCCCTCCCGCGCGGCGACGAGCAGACGCTCGACATCGCCTTCGCTGAGAATTTTCGGCAGCACGCGCGCTTTGCGCGGGCTGTCGAGCTTGGCAGTGGGATCGTCGGCGCGCACCGTCTCGGCGAACAGGAAGCGGTAAAACTGGCGCAAACAGGAGAGCCGCCGCGCCGCCGTCGCCGGCGCCACCTGGGCGCGCGACAGGGCGGCGAGATAGCCCTTCACGTCCGCCTCGCCCGCCTCTTCGGGCAAGGGGCCGCGCTGGCTTTTCAGCCAGCCGGCGAATTGCGTCAGGTCGCGTTCGTAGGATTGCAGCGTATTCTCGGCCGCGCCGCGTTCGGCGGCGAGCATTTCGAGAAACGCTTCCGCGTGACGTCCGAGCGAAACGACGGACGCGGCGCGGCCCATCGGCCTACAGCCCCGCCCCGATGGCGGCATCGACCGCCAAGGCGCGGGCGTCGGCTTCAAGGCCGATGCTGCGCAAGCCCGCCAAGGCCATGCCGATCACCAACGGATGCGTGCCGGCGGGACCGGATGGCCCGAAGGTGGCGAGCGCGGCGAGCACGGCGAGGCCCTTGCGGTCGGTGGCGGCGGAGACTTCCAAGGTGCGGAGCACGGAGGGCGCCGGCAGATCGTCTGCCGCGCCGGTCTGCGCCCGCGACAGGCCGTCCCACGCTTCTTCCGGCGCCGGGCGGCCGAGGCCTTCGAGGAGGGTCAGCAGCAAGCTCGCGCGGGTCGCCATCAACGGGCCCTGCGCCGCCTTCCAGCGCTGCCACAGATCGGCGTCCCATGACGGCACGCTGCGCGGCTCGGCGGTGATCAGTGCGTAGGGCAGCAGAGCGACCGCCGGCGGAATTTCCTGGGCGCTGGTCGCCGTGCCGGCGACGCCGCCGCCAAGACCACCGCCGAGCGCGCCGAGCCAGGCGCGGCCTTCGCGGATGCGGCCGGCGGCGAACAAGGCGCGCGTCGCCGAGGCAGCGAACCAGGCGAGATCGCTGGTCGGCGGAATGCCGGCGAGCGCGTCGGCATAGACGCGCGCCGATGTCGGGAACAGCCCGGCGTCTTGCGACAGGGCAAGCGCGCGCTGGATTAGCACGGCCCGCGCGGCGGCCGACCCTTGACGGGCTTGGGCGCCGTACAGCAGGGCACGGGCGCGCGGCCCGCTTTCGCTTTCCGAGCCGGTCAACGCGTTGGCCAGCTGCGGCTGGGTGAAGCGCAATTCCTCGTAGAGCTTGATCAGCACGGTGGTCGGCAAGGCGCAGAAGGCTTCGGCGCGCTCGGCGGCGGCGAGGCGCGCATCGAGCGATCCTTCCGGCAATTGGGCGAGCGCGGACAGCACGGCCATGTCGTCCGCCTCGAAGGCGTCGGCGGGCGCCGCGAGCTTGGCGGCGCGTAGCATCGCGATATGGAGTGGTGTCGGTGCCGGCAACGAGGCCGGCTTGGCGTTGCGGTCGCCGCCGAGCGCGGCCAGCAGCGCGAAGAAGGCAGCGTCGTTCTTGGCAGCTTGCGGCGATTGCTCGCGTAGAGTGGCGGCGGTCAAGTTGGCTTGCGCGCGCTCGTTGCCGATCATCTGGCAAAAGGCCAGGGCCTTGCGCCAGGCAATGTCGCCGGACGTGGTGGCCGCGCCGCGCACTTCGCTGCAAGCGGCTTCGTTAGCGCCGGCGAGAAAAGCCGCGTCGGTCATGATGCGCACCACGGCCTCGTCCTGGGCGCGGCCGGGCGCGGCCTGCGCCAGATCGGCGGCCATCGCCGCATCGCCGAGCGCTTCGAGGCGGCCAAGGCGGGTGGCGAGATAGGAATCGGCGATCGCCGGATTGGCGCCATTGGGCACGGCAGCGGTGGTGAGCAGCAGACGCTGCGCCAGAGCATTCATCGTCGCCGAGGGAGTCGCGCCGGGCATCAGGCTCATCAGCTCGATGATTTGCGTGCGCCGCGCGCCGCGCCACAGGTCGGCGCCGAGGCCATCCTTGCCGTCGCGCAGGCCGAAACTATCGCCGCCGACGGCCTGCAGGTCTTCGACGCCCAGCACATTGCTCGGCAGCACCGGCGCGTCGCTCGGCATCGCGGACGGCGCCGGACGGTTGGGAAACAGCGAGGTCGGCGCTTGCGCGAAGGCCGAACCCGTCGAAATCGCCGCGCAAACGGCGATGGCCAAAATCTCTGTGCGGCGCGGCCCCCGGGTCATGGCTTACGGACGCAGGCGGTCGTTGGGCAGGGTGCGCTCGATCGGAGCCGACGGCGGCGGCATGTTCCAGGTGGCGAGGAAGACGCCGAAGCCGACGAGGACGATGATGAAACCGGCGATGATGATGCGCGGAATAAGACCCATGGCGAAGGCAAACCCGAATGGTGAACAGGAACGGCGCGCGGACGGCGGCCCAGGTTGGACGCCCAGGTCAGACGAAGGGCCCGCGACATGCCGCTAAGTCTATGCTAGATATTGATTATGTCCAATCTGCGGCACCCTAACGGCTTGGCCTCCTTGTGGCAACAAGTCCGGTTGCGACCGCTCGTCGGCGAAGCGCCGCGCGAGGCCCTGGAGTCGCGCCTGTGAGTAAGCTGACCGATAACAGATTGGCGAGCTTGCCCAAAAGCGTGGTGCTGGTCGGCATGATGGGCGCCGGCAAGACCTCCGTCGGCCGCATCCTCGCCAGCAAGCTCGCCCTGCCCTTCGTCGACGCCGACGCTGAAATCGAAGCCGCCGCCCAATCGACCATCGAAGAGATCTTCGCCCATGACGGCGAAGCGGTGTTCCGCAGCGGCGAGCGCCGCGTCATCGCCCGCCTGCTCGACGGCCCGGTCGCCGTGATCGCCACCGGCGGCGGCGCCTTCATGAATGCCGACACCCGCGCGCGCATCGCCGAGCGCGGCCTGTCGATCTGGCTGCGCGCCGATCTCGATCTGCTGCTCAAGCGCGTGGCGCGGCGCAAGGACCGGCCCCTGCTGAAAACCGGCGACATGCGCGAGACCCTGACCAGGCTGTTGGCCGAGCGCGAGCCGGTCTATGCCATGGCCGACATCACCGTCGACAGCGGCGAGCAATCGGCCGAACTGGTCGCCGACAAGGTGCTCGCCGCTCTGCAGGCGCACCTCGCCGCACCTCTGCAGGGCACAGGATCATGAGTCACGTCACCGTTCCCGTCGCGCTCGGCGCGCGCAGCTACGACATTCATGTCGGCGCCGGCCTGCTGGTGAAGGCGGACGAGCACATCGTTCCCGTGCTGCGCCAGAAGCGCGCCGTCATCGTCACCGACGAGAACGTCGCCAAGCTGCATCTCGCCAAGCTGGAAGCAGCGCTCGACCGCGCCGGCGTCAAGCGCGACACCCTCGTGCTGCCGCCGGGCGAGCACACCAAGGATTTCAGCTTTCTGCAGAAGCTGCTGAACGACCTGCTCGATCTCGGCGTCGAGCGGCGCACCATGCTGATCGCGCTCGGCGGCGGCGTCATCGGCGATCTCGCCGGCTTCGCCGCATCGATCCTGCTGCGCGGCATCGAGTTTGTCCAAGTCCCAACGACTCTCTTAGCGCAAGTGGACAGCTCGGTCGGCGGCAAGACCGCCATCGACACGCGCCAAGGCAAGAACCTGATCGGCGCCTTCCATCAGCCGCGCCTGGTGCTGGCCGATCTCGACGCCCTCGCCACCCTACCGACGCGGGAGTTCCTCGCCGGCTACGCCGAAGTGGTCAAATACGGCCTGATCGACGATCCGGATTTTTTCACTTGGCTCGAGCATCATGGTGCGGCGGCGCGCGACGGCGACGCGGCGGCGCGCCAACACGCCGTGGTGACGAGCTGCAAGGCGAAGGCCGCCATCGTCGCGCGCGACGAAAAGGAAGAGGGCGACCGCGCCCTCCTCAATCTCGGCCACACCTTCGCCCATGCCCTGGAAACAGAGCTCGGCTTCGGCGCTGACCTGCTGCACGGCGAAGCGGTCGCCGCCGGCATGGGACTCGCCTTCGACTTTTCCGTGCGCCAAGGCCTTTGCCCGGCCGGCGACGCTGAGCGCGTGAAGCGCCATCTGCGCAGCGTCGGCCTACCCGCCGGCCTCGCCGATGCCGGCCGTCACGCGACGCAAGGAAAATGGGACGCGGGCAAGCTCGTGGCCCATATGGGACACGACAAGAAAGTGCGCGACGGCAAGGTCACCTTCGTGCTGGCGCGCGGCATCGGCAAAGCCTTCCTCGCGCCCGGCACCGATCTAGCCGCCGTCGAGGCGCTGCTGCGCGAGCCCGCTTAGTATCAGAGTCGGCTTCAACCTCTCAGCCAGAGAGCCGCCATGGATAGCATGACGATCGTTCTGCTCGTCGCCATCGTGCTGCTGATGGTGATTTCAGCCTTCTTCTCGGGCGCCGAAACGGCGCTGACGGCGGCGACGCGCGCGCAGATCCTACAGATGGAAAAGCGCGGCGATTCGCGCGCGACGCTGGTCAAGACATTGCGCAAAGACCGCGAGCGGCTGATCGCCGCCATCCTGCTCGGCAACAATCTCGTCAGCGTCCTCGCCGCCGCCCTCGCCACTGGCCTATTGGTTGGCCTCTATGGCCCCATCGGCGTGCTCTACGCTACCGTCGCCATGACCGTGCTGCTGGTGATCTTTTCGGAAATCCTGCCGAAAACATACGCGCTGCAAAATGCTGTGCCGGCCGCCTTGGCGATCGCCCGCCCGCTCGTCGTCGTCGTCGATGTGCTCTCGCCGTTCGCCTCCGGCCTGCGCCTGGTCGCCACCGGCCTGCTCCGCCTGTTCGGCAAGGCCGGCGCCACGGCGACGCTGGTGACGCCGACGCAAGCCTTGCGGGGCGCCATCGACGTGCTGGCACAGGACGCCGGCGGCGAGATCGACCAGGAGCGCAAGATGCTGCACAGCATCCTGGAGCTCGATGAAGTCGAAGTCGGCGAAATCATGGTCCACCGCCAGAACGTGACGACGATCGACATCGACGCGCCGCTCGACGAGATCATGGACCGCATTGCCGCCAGCCCCTTCACCCGCCTGCCGCTATGGCGCGACCGGTCCGAGAACATCATCGGCATCCTGCATGTGAAGGCGCTGCTGCAGCTGATCCGCAAGCAGCCGCAGGGCGGCTGGAAACGCATCGACCTGCTCTCGCTCGCCGCCGAGCCGTGGTTCGTGCCCGAGCAGACGTCGCTGCTGGAGCAGCTTCAGGCCTTCCGCAAACGGCGCGAGCATTTCGCCGTGGTGGTCGACGAATATGGCGCGGTGCTCGGCATCGTCACCCTCGAGGACGTGCTTGAGGAGATCGTCGGCGACATCGCCGACGAGCATGACGTGGTGGCGCGCGGCGTGCGGCCGATGGGCGACGGCGCCATCGTCACCGAGGGCACCGTGACGATCCGCGACCTCAACCGTCAGTTCGGCTGGAACCTGCCGGCCGACGCCGCCGCGACCATCGCCGGCTTGGTGCTGCATGAATCGCGGCAAATTCCAGACGTCGGCCAGATGTTCGTCTTCCACGACTTCCGCTTCGAAATCTTGCGGCGCCAGCGCAATCAGATCACCTTACTCAAGATCACGCCGCAAATTGCCGCCAACGATCAAGCCGCCGCCGATGCCGCTGACGAGGTTCGTCACGCGGGAGCTTAAGAGCGACCGTTCCGAAGGGAGAGAAGCATGCCGCTGAGCGAACCGCAGTCGCGCGAGGAGCGCCATCATCGCCGCATCGACATGCGCGGCTATCGGCGGAGCGACGGCTTATGGGACATCGAAGGCGTCCTGCGCGATGTCAAAACTTACGACTTCACCAACGAGACGCGCGGCAGCATCACGGCCGGCACGCCCCTGCATGACATGTGGATCCGTCTGACCGTGGATGAGACGTTGACGGTGCAAGACGTCGAAGTGGCGATGGACGCCAGTCCTCATCCCGTCTGTCCTGCCATCGTCCCTGCCTTCGCCAAGCTGAAAGGCCTGCGCATCGCGCCGGGCTGGAACCGCAAGGTGCGCGAGTTGCTCGGCGGCGTGCGCGGCTGCACCCATCTGGTCGAAATGTTGGGACCGCTCGCCACGGTGGCCTTTCAGAGCATCGGTGTCTCGAAGGTGCCGATGCCGGACGGCGGCACGCTCGGCGCGCCGGCCGATCCGGCGCGCAAGCCCAAGCGCATCGACAGCTGCCACGCCCTTGCCGCCGACGGCGAGGTCGTGCGCAAGCGCTGGCCGGCGTTCTACAGCGGCCCCAAAACGTCCTGAACGAGAACTTAGTCTTGTGAAACGCTGCGCTTGCGCGGCGATTGGCCGCGCTTTGCCGGTTGGCGGGCCATCAGCGCGATACGCGCGCGCACCGAATCATGCAGTGCGTTGCTCGGCGCCGGCCCCTCCGGCTTCGACAAGCCGACGCGCGCACCGGCGATCGCCGCCAAGGATTGACCGTGGCCGGCATGGGCATGCCCCGCCTCGGTTGCGGCGGCGCGGAAATAACCGACAATGAAGACGCGGAGTTTGGCCGTGAGGCTTGAGCCCTGGCGGATGGCGGCCACGACAGTGGCGATCTGATGGATGGTGAGACGTTCGCGGCGCGCAATTTCCGCAACGCAGTCCCACATCTCCTGCTCCAAACGGATGCTGGTGCGGCGACCTGATACTGTGACGTTACGACTGATAAGCATGCGACGAAATCTCTAAAGCGGGCACTTTATCCGCGCAACGCCAATTTTCAACTCAGAAGTGTATAGCAGCCAACTTCTACAACCACATATCAAAGGCATAGGGGAGCCATCGGCAAAAGTTTTAGCCCGTCATCACTCGATGCGCGCGCGTGTCAATTCGGACGGCGCCGTGGTCGTCATGGCGAGCGCATGCACACCGCCGGCAATCTCGTCAGCCAAGAGTTGATAGACCATGCGTTGGCGTGCGATGCGGCTCAAGCCCTCGAACCGATCGGACACGATGGTGAGGCGGAAATGTGTCTCGCCGCCGGCGCGATGGGCGCTTTCCTGTCCGCCATGAAAATGGCCGGCGTGCTGCGCCGACTCGTCGGCGATATCGAGACGGCTCGGCGTGAGCGCGGCGCGCAGTTTTTGTTCGATGGCGGCGGCGACGGACATGACGCAAAACCCGGAAAACGAACGAGGGACGCAATGTCCGATTTCGGACAAAGTCCACTTTATTAGACAGAACGGCGCGAAAGTGCCGGTCGCCGCCAAAGGCGTCAAGCAGCCATCCGGAGAGGTCGGATGACGCCCGGCTTGCACCGAAGGGGACGACGCCTCATATTTTGCCCATGCCGAGGGCTAAAACAAAATACGCGGCCGGGGCGACCCGGCCCGCCGGGGCCGCGCGGACCTGCGAGCACCCAGATTGTCCGGGCGAAGGGGTCTATCGCGCGCCCAAGTCGCGCGACGCGTTGAACAGCCATATGTGGCTGTGCCTCGACCATATTCGCGAATTCAACAAGTCCTGGGACTATTTCGCCGGGATGACGACCGACCAGATCGAGGCCCACGTGCGCCGCGACATCGTCGGCTGGCGGCCCACCTGGCCGCTCGGCCGGCTGAGCGCCCAGCAGGCCGCGGCAGAGGAACGGACGACGCGCAACGGCCCCAAGGGCAGCGGCACCCGCGGTACCAGCGGCGCGCGCGCCAAGGCCGCCGGCGAGGATTCGTTCGCCCGGGCCCATGATCCCTTCGGCTTTTTCGACGAAAACGGCCCCGCTGCAGGGGTTGGCGGGCGAAAAGGCCGGGGAAAACCGGGAAACGGCGCCACCCCCGAGCAAAACAAGGCTTTGCGCACCATGGGCCTGCAATGGCCGCTCAGCAGCGCCGAATTGAAACGGCGTTACAAGGAATTGGCAAAACGACTGCACCCGGATGCCAATGGGGGCGACAAAGCCGCCGAAGAGCGGCTAAAATTGGTCAACCAAGCTTACGCCACCCTCAAAAACAGCGTCAGCGCCACCTGACGGCCCGGCTAAGAGCCCGGTCCGGCGGTGATTCTGACATTTTAATGCGGAACGATCCGATGAGCACAGAAGCCATGAGCCCCGCCCGCCACCCCCTCGAAAATCCCGATATCGAGGTGTCCGTCCGCCAAGTCTTTGGCATCGACAGCGACATGATGGTGCCGGCTTTCAGCCAGGGCAGCGAGCATGTGCCGGACGGCGACGAAGCCTATCGCTTCGACCCCAACACCACCTTGGCCATCCTGGCGGGCTTCGCCTACAACCGCCGCGTCATGATTCAGGGCTATCACGGCACCGGCAAATCGACCCACATCGAGCAGGTCGCCGCCCGCCTCAACTGGCCCTGCGTGCGCGTCAACCTCGACAGCCATATTTCGCGCATCGACCTGCTCGGCAAGGACGCGATCGTGCTGCGCGACGGCAAGCAGGTGACGGAATATCGCGAAGGCATCCTGCCCTGGGCGCTGCAGACGCCGACCGCCTTGGTGTTCGACGAATATGATGCCGGCCGCCCGGACGTCATGTTCGTCATCCAGCGCGTGCTGGAAGTCGATGGCAAGCTGACCCTGGTCGACCAGAACAAGGTCATCCGCCCGCACAAGTCGTTCCGCCTGTTCGCCACCGCCAACACGGTCGGCCTCGGCGACACCACCGGCCTCTATCACGGCACGCAACAGCTCAACCAGGGCCAGCTCGACCGCTGGAACATCGTCGCGACCCTGAACTACCTGCCGCACGAGGACGAGACCAAGATCGTCGTCGCCAAGGTGCCGAGCTATGACACCGATGAAGGCCGCAAGACCGTCGCCAACATGGTCTCGCTCGCCGACCTGACGCGCGCCGGCTTCATCGCCGGCGACATCTCCACCGTCATGTCGCCCCGCACGGTCATCACCTGGGCCGAGAATGCGCGGATCTTCAAGGACGTCGGCTTCGCCTTCCGCCTGACCTTCCTCAACAAGTGCGACGAGGTCGAGCGCGCCACGGTGGCCGAATACTACCAGCGCTGCTTTGATCAGGAGCTGCCCGAATCGGCGGCGAGGATTCAGCTCGCGTGAGCCCCGCAGACGACAGCAAGAACCCGGCGCTACCGGCGAGCTACCGGTCGCCCGGCCCAGCGCCTGAGAGCGTCGCCGCGTCGAACGGCGCACCGACCGGCACCAAGCCGGCCGGCAAGTCGAGCCGTGGCCTGTCCAATAAAGACACGCCGGTCGAAGCCTTCAAGCGCGTCACCGCCGCCACCATGCGCGCGGTCTCGAACAAACCTGAGCTGTCCGTCGATTTCACTCCCGATCCGGCGCGCGTGCGCGGCATGCGCGCCCGTCTGCAGCCGCCGTCGCGCGATCTGCCGCCCGACGAAGTGGCGCGCATCCGCGGCGAAGCCGACGCCATGGCGCTGAAGCTGCGCTATCACGACGAGGCGCTGCACAACAAGCATCAGCCGTCCGGCGATTCGGCGCGCAAGATTTTCGCCGAGGTCGAGCAGGCCCGCGTCGAGGCGCTCGGCGCCAAGCGCATGCAGGGTGTCGCCCATAACCTCGATGCCGCCCTCGAACAGCGTTGCAAGAACGTGGTCTACAACCGCGTCAACGAATTCAGCAACGTGCCGGTGCCGGAAGTGATCGGCATGATCGCCCGCGAAAAACTCACCGGCCGCGCACCGCCCGAGAGCGTGCGCCACATGGTCGACGAGTGGCGCAGCTGGGTCGAGGCGCGGGCTGGCAAGGACTTCGCCGAGCTCGACAAGCATGTCGGCAGCCAGGTCAATTTCGCGCGGGCGCTGAAGAAACTCATCACCGACCTCTCGCTCAGTGACGAGGAGGCCGTCGAGGAGATGGACGCCGGCACCGACAGCGAAGGCGACCAGGACGACAAGACCGAGGACGAATCCTCCGGCACCGATTCCGAGAACGCCGAATCGTCCGACACGCCGACTCAGGAAGACGCCGGCAGCCAAGAAGAGGAAGGCCAGGAAGGCTCAGCTGAAGACGCGCTCGACGACATGAATGCCGCCGCCGGCGATGGCGACGGCCTGCCGCCCGACATGCGCTGGCAGAACCCGAATCGCAACCAAGGCCCCGACCAGAACAATTACCGCGCCTTCACCACGGCTTTCGATGAAGTCGTTGATGCCGCCGACCTCTGCGAGCCGGCCGAACTGTCGCGCCTGCGCAGCCACCTCGACAATCAGCTGACCAGCCTGCAGAGCGTCATCGGCCGCCTCGCCAACCGCTTGCAGCGGAAATTGATGGCCAAGCAGGCCCGCTCGTGGGACTTCGATTTGGACGAAGGCATGCTCGACGCTTCGCGCCTCGCCCGCGTCATCGTCAATCCGGTCTACTCCCTCTCCTATAAGATGGAGAAGGAGATGGATTTCCGCGACACGGTGGTCAGCCTGCTGATTGACAATTCCGGATCGATGCGCGGACGCCCGATCACGCTGGCCGCCATGAGCGCCGATATTCTGGCACGCACGTTGGAACGCTGCGGCGTGAAGGTCGAGATTCTCGGCTTCACCACGCGCGCCTGGAAGGGCGGCCAATCGCGCGAGAAGTGGCTCGCCGCCGGCAAGCCTGCCGCGCCCGGCCGCCTCAACGACTTGCGCCACATCATCTACAAAAGCTCCGACGCGCCGTGGCGGCGCACGCGCAAGAACCTCGGCCTGATGCTGCGCGAAGGTCTGCTGAAAGAGAACATCGACGGCGAGGCGCTGCTGTGGGCGCACAACCGTATCGTCAACCGGCCGGAACAGCGCCGCATCCTCATGGTCATCTCCGACGGCGCACCGGTTGACGATTCGACCCTATCGGTCAATCCCGGCAATTTCCTCGAAGCGCACCTCCGCCGCGTCATCGAGTGGATCGAGAATTATTCGCCGGTCCAACTCGTCGCCATCGGCATCGGCCATGACGTGACGCGCTATTACAATCGCGCCGTCACCATCGTCGACGCCGAACAGCTTGGCAGCACGATGATGGAGAAGCTCGCCGAACTGTTCGACGAGGAAGGCCCCGGCAAGGCCGATGGCGGCGAAAGCCACCGCGCTGAGCAACTGGCGCGCCAGCGCGCCACCAAGACCGCCGGTACGCCGCGCTAGCCCGCCGGGCCGCTCGCGCGGCGCGTTCCGCGAAATCCCTTCATTGCCGTCATGTTGCAGCGCCTTCTCACGGCGAGTTGATCCGCTAATCCTCGGCCTTTTGTTACCGTTCACGACGCCTGGCGCATGACGCGCCGCGGGCCTCTCAACCGGAGGCCGTCAAGACGGGGTAAGGGGACAGCACATGCCTTTGGATCAACGAATTATCGACCTGTACGACGAATATACGCACGAGGGCCTCGGCCGCCGCGTCTTCCTCGAACGCGCCGCCAAGATCACCGGCAGCGTGGCGGCCGCCAGCGCCGCCTTCGAGATGCTCGCGCCGAACTACGCCTTGGCCCAGATGGTCAAGCCGGACGACGCGCGCCTGGATAGCAAGATGGTGACCTGGCAAGGCGCCGATGTGATGACCGGCTACATGGTCCGCCCCAAAGGCACGGCCAAGCTGCCCGGCGTTCTCGTCATCCATGAGAACCGCGGCCTCAACCCGCATATCCAGGATGTGGCGCGCCGCATCGCCCTCGAAGGCTATGTCGCCCTCGCCCCCGATGCGCTGTCGCCGATCGGCGGCGCGCCGGCGGATCCCGACGCGGCGATCAAGTTGATCGCCGAAGTCGGCAAGGACATGCCGAAAGTGGTGCGCAACTTTTCCACCGGCGTCGATTACCTGAAGAAGAGTGACCAGACGACCGGCAAGGTCGGCACCGTCGGCTTTTGCTGGGGCGGCGCCATGTCGGGCATGATGGCGGTCAATTCCGCCGCTGACGCGATCACGATCTACTACGGCCGCGCGCCGAACGCGCCCGACGCCGAAAAGGTCAAATCGCCGATGCTGGTACATCTCGGCGGACTCGACACTGGCTTGAACGCCAGCTGGCCGCCGTTCGAGACGGCCGCCAAGGCCGCCGGCAAGAAGATCACCATCAACACCTACGAGGGCGCCAACCACGCCTTCAATAACGACACTGGCGGCGAACGCTACAACAAGGCGGCGGCCGATCTCGCCTGGTCGCGCACCCAGGCCTTCTTCAAGGAAAACCTGAAGAGCTAATACGCAGCTTCAGGACAATAAAAAAGGCCGGGCGCATTGCCCGGCCTTTTTTTATTCGCATAACGCCGAGAGTTAGGCGGCGGCGCCTTCGAGCTTGCGCTGAATGCGCGAGCGCAGGCGGCGATAGGTCGGCGACAGGTCGGCGGCCGAAAGCTTCAGCAGATAATTGTCGAGGCCGCCGTTGTGCTCGATCGAACGGATGGCGTTGGTCGACAGACGCAGACGGATCGACTGACCGAGCGCATCGCTGATCATCGAGATGTGCTGCATGTTCGGCAGGAACTTGCGGCTGCTCTTGTTGTTGGCGTGGCTGACCTTGTGGCCGCACATCACGCCCTTACCCGTCACTCCGCAGCGTCGCGCCATAACCGTATCCTCAAAAGGGACCCGCCGGGGATTGGCCCGGCCGGCCGATGTATCTGCTGTCTCGCTTAAAGGGCCGGCGCGCCATCACCGAGGATGGGCCGCGCCAAGGGCCCGGAAAGAGGCCGCTTTTTACGAAAAACAGCCTGTCAGGTCAAGGGTATTCGCCTGGGCGGGGCGCCAGGGGGCGCCCCCGGCATTCATCAAAAACACATAAATATCAATAACTTAGTTAGATAGTCAGATCATTCGGCCGAGCGTGCGCGACAACAGAACATACAGCTTGCCGATGTCGGAGGTGACGAAGGTCGAGCTCAGGAGGTTCTCCGGATCGCTTTCCTTGGCCTGGTTGAGCAGGCTCTCGAACTGCTCCAGATACCGCGTCACGAAGCGGCGGAAGGTGTCGTCCGTCTCGTAGCGGCTCTTGATGACCTCTTGGGTCTTGTTGTCGCCGCCGCCGATCAGGTTGCGAATGAAGGCGCCCTTGTCGCCCTTGGCATAGCCGCGCCACAGCTTCTCCGCCTCGGTCTTGTCGAGCAGGCGGCTGATGTCGATGCCGATCGAATTGAGGTCCTCGACGATGAACTTGGAGGCCCGCAGGAACGTGTCGCGCCGCGAATCCAGAAACCCGGCGCGCACCCGCGAGGCTTCGGCGGCGGCATGCTCGGAGGCCTGCAACAAGGCGTCCGTCTGGCTCTCGAAGGCGGAGGCGATGTCGTGCGCCTTGGTGGCAGCGGCTTCGAGCGCCTTGACGTAATCGCTCGTCTGCATCTGCAACTGGCTACCCGATTGCGTGACCTGATCGCGCGCCGTCTCGCCGGCACGGGTCATCTCCTGGCCCTGCTGACGGAACAGAGCGCCGATAGCGTGCATCTGCTCGGAGATCTGCCGCGACGCGGTCTGGAAATCATTGGTGCTGGCGTTGAAGGCGGCACGGTTGTCTTCGATATGGCGGTTGGCCAGGCGCGACGACTGGCCGAGGGTCTCCGCCTCGCGGCCGAGCGCCTCGCCGACTTCGCGCAATTGCGTCGTCGCCTCACGGGTGATCTTGGCGACGTCCTCGCCGCGCCGGCGCAGGATGTCGCCGAGGCTTTCAGCCTTGTCGGCGGCTTCTTCCGAACCGCGCACCAAATTGGCCGACTGGCGCTTGAGCGTCTCTTCGATGCTCTCAACGCGGCTCGCCAGCTGTTCGGCAAGGCTGGCGAAGGTATCTTCTTGTTCGCGCAACATGCGGCGCAGGGCTTCGCCGCGCGAGTCCTCGCGGGCGGCCAGGTTCTCGGCCAGGCGCTCGAATGCTTCCGACTGGTCCTGCATGAGCGTGCGGATATCCTCGCCCTTCACACCGGCGCGGTCGGCTGCAGCGATGAGGGCCGCGGCCTGGCGCGTGAAAGCATCGCCGATACGGGCCGCTTCGTCGGCCGCATGGGCGGCGGCGGCGCGCACCGATTCGGTCTGCTCGCCGAGCATCAGCTTGACGTCTTCGGCCTTGCCGGCGGCATGATCGGCGGCGCGGCTGAGCGCCTCGGCTTGGCGCTCCATCAAGGTCGCGCTCTTGTCGGTCAGCGTCGCGGCGGCATCGGAGGCGGTATGAACCTCCGCGGCGCGCGCGCCGAACTGCGATCCGGCTTGGGCCAATTGCCCCTCGGCCTTTTCGGTGGCGGCAGCCAAATCGGCGGCGCGGCGCGGCGCGCATCGGATGCGGCGTCGGCCAATTTGGCATTCTGCTGGGCGATGGTCGCGTCGAGCGCGGCGATCGTCGCTGCCGTCTCGCGGCGCGTCGTCTGCAAGCTTTCGGCGAGACGATCGGCCTGATCGGCGTTGGCCG
>CANJIM010000030.1 GCA_947474495.1 Rhodospirillaceae bacterium | reverse complement strand
GCGATACCGCGTGGAATCACCGTCACGGCGCCCGGCCACATTTTCACATTCTCGATTTCCGACAGATCGATCGAGTCGCCGCGGAAATTAATACGAACCTCCTCGCTGCGCAGTGCGCGGTGGAAGGCATGCTGCTCACCAACGATATTATAGACCTTGATCTCCAGCGTCGGCGAGCGCATCAGCGGCTCGACTCGCGCATTGCCGGCGATGCCGGTGAAAAGATCGAATGCGCGCAGCTTGCGGATGCCCGATTTCGCCGACAGGCGATCTGTGCTGGTGGTTCCGACGAGATAATTGTAATCGCGCTCGGAGATGGTGACGTCGCTCGGCTTGTCGTCCCAGCAAATCATCCGTTCGCGTACCCGGCCGCCTTTGAGCGGTTTTTCCGCGCCAGCCGGGATTTTCCAGTCCGGCCCATTGAGACGCTTCACGTCGAAGGTGGTGTGGCCGGTATAACCTTCCTCGGTTTGAAACTCGGTAAAGGGCGCATTGACCAAGGCGTACCAGCGCAGGCTGTCGGCAGTGCCGGTGGAACGGTGGGCGATGCCCTCAGGGATCAGCATCAGGTCGCCCGGTGCCATGGTATATTCGCCAAACTCGGTTTCCAGCATGGAATAGCCGGCGAATTGGAAATAGACCGTGTCAAAATCGACGTGGCGCAAGAACTCCTCGCGCGCGCCGCAAACGCTTTCGACACCGATGCGCTGATCATGATTTTCCAGAAGCAGCAGGGAATCATTCGGCCGCGCCAGTAGATCGAAGGCGCGGAACAGCGGCAGATGACGGGTACTCTGGGTCGAGGCCATGAGGTCGGCCTTGTTGCGATCGGACCAGGCTTCTACCGCCGGGCGCGTCGAATTGTGCCAGGTGGTCATGAATTCACGGTGCTTCTTCACGTCGCTCATCACACTCTCCATATCCAAACGCATCTCGTCATTGAGAAGTTACCTCAACCGACAACGATCAAGCCCAGTTCGCGCCGCCCAAGCCGTCGCCCACCGCCGGGAGTCACGCAGACCGTGTCGCCCAATTGCACCTGCGCGTGGCCATCGGCGCTGATTGCGCGCGGTTTCAGAACGAAGACCATATTCTCCGCGAGCACAATATCGCCTTGCTTTTGCAGATCATCATGATCGAGCACGACCGGAACCTCGTCGCCCAGGCCGCGCGCATGCATCAACGGAAATCCGACACGAAAGCGACCTTTGCCTTCCGTTTCGGTCGTGCGCTGATACGTGCGCATCAGGCCGAGGATCGTGGCACCCGGCTTCATTTCGGAGCGCACGGCTTCGAAAGCGGCCAGCGCCACACGGCCGGCTTCGGCAACCGCCGGTTCGGGCTTGCCGAGGCTGAGGGGCGCCACTGTCTGGGCACCATAGCCCGCATAGCGCGCCTCGATCTCGTTGGCAATCAGATCGCCGGCCTTCAGGACCCGCGCGGTTGGCACGAATTGGCCGTGGCTGACGCCGGTTCCGCTGGCGAAAATCATCAGCGCCGGAAGGTCTCCTCCTTCAGCGATCATCGCCTCTACCATCGCGGCATAAACCTGACGCTCTGTATTGCCGGGGCGCGCGAGCCGAACCATGGCTGCGACCATCCTATCGGCGATGGCCGCTGAGCGTTCGAGAGTAGCCACTTCTTCAGGGCTCTTGATCGAGCGCAACTCCTGGACCAGCGGGGTGGCATCGATCAGTTTGACTCCGGGTATCGCCATGATCGCCTGCACCATGCGGTGAGGCACGATGCCGTCGGGCGTACGCGGTAGGCCGCCTAGTCCCGACAGGCCGATGGTACCACCCTTGAAGCCGATCTCCTTGAGATGCTCGGTGATATTGCGGCCCCACCGGTTACGCCCGTCACGCACGTCGGGAATCCACTGCTGCACCGCACGCCACCAGCTCGAGCGGTTGAACAAATAGGCCGTGGGTTCACGGTCGCGCGGGAAGATTGTCAGGGTTTCGGTGCCGAAGCCGCCTATACCGGTGACATAGCGCGAATCAGCCATGCATTGTTCCCAGCGATTGGCGTTGGGCGGCAGGATCAAGACGTCGATACCGCTCGCGGTCATACGCTCGCGAATCATTTTGTGGCGACGGTCGCGCTCAGCAAGTGACAGGAAGGGCGGCGGTTCCTCCGGGACGAAGACATGCTGCATACGCGCCGCGGGTAGGTCGGCGGCGTTGATCGCCGCATCCTGGTCTTTTTTGTTCAATTCATCCATGTCTCAATCCTGCCGGAAAAGTTAAGCGACAAAACCCGCCTGTCGATCGGTCCTGCCGATCCATCACTTGGCCGAATAGACGGCCTTCACCTTTTCCATGATATCAGGCGGCGCGCTGACGATCTCCTTGATGAGCAACTGGAGATCCTCGCCGGTCATCGGATTGAGATCCATGCCGGCCTGCTCCAGATGCCGGATGAAATCCGGATCCTTCATCGTTGCGTCGAAGGCGCGGCGCAATGCCTGGATGCGATCTGCGGGCGTCGCCGGCGTCGCCAGGACGAGCTTGCCAAGTTCCGTGCCGCTCGACACCAGACGCAAAATCTGCACCTGTTCCGGATTGCGGCCAAGTTCGGCGGCAGTCGGCACGTCGGGTAGTTCGCGATGGCGCTTCAATGTGTACTGAACGAGAACATTGACCTTCTTGTCACGAATCCAATCGCCCTGAGTTGACTTCAAGCTATCCCAACTCGTCGAACTGCCCTCGACCTCGCCACGCACCATGGCGAGCATGGCTTCGGCGGAACCGCTGTAGCCCAGGATCATCTTGAACTTCACATCAGCCAGGTTGCTCAGCACGCTGGGATAGATCGTGAGGGCGGAGCTGCGGCCCGTGGCACTCAGCGTGGTCTCGCGCTTCATCGCATCCTGGATCGTCTGGGTCGGCGATGTGTGCCAAACGAAGGTCACCGTCGGCGATGGCGAGATGCGGCCGATCCAGTTGAACTCTTCGGCTTTGAACATAATGTTCGGCTCACCGAG
This sequence comes from Rhodospirillaceae bacterium, assembly GCA_947474495.1. Lineage (GTDB taxonomy): Bacteria > Pseudomonadota > Alphaproteobacteria > SMXQ01 > SMXQ01 > CAMAVH01. The sequence continues at coordinate 36,075 of CANJIM010000030.1, read as the reverse complement.
TTTTTCTTCGAGCGGGATGGTCGGCGACACAAGGCCGAGCACGGTGCCGTCTTTGGCCGCGACATTGAAGATGTGATTGGCCGCGAGCAGGCTGCCGCCGCCCGGCATGTTACGCGACACCACGGTCGGTGCGCCGGGGATATGCTTGCCGATATGCTGGGCTACAGCGCGGGCATAGAGATCATTGCTCGCGCCCGAGGCATAGCCGATCACCATATTGACAACCTTACCTCGGTAGAAGGCTTCGACGCCTTGCGCCGCCGCCATCATCGGGCAGAAAAATGCCATGGAGGTGACTACACCGGCCAGAGCCGTCCGCGAAAACATGGAATACCGACGTACTTCAGCCGGCAGGCCATAAACGAACCCGTTAATCATGAAGCCAACCTCTACGAAAAAACTGCGTTTCCAGCTTATTTGGTGGTAGAGACTACCATCTGCGCGGCTAGCACGTTAAGCAGTAGAAATATTTTTCGAATTTAGCAAGTCGTTGTTAGGTATAATAGCTTTTCCGCAGTGGCTATTGCGCGCCACCCGTGCCACCCAATGAGAGGACGTTTCGCGTGATCAAAATGACCGATCTGATGCGCCGGCTGATTGCCAGCGCCTTGGCGGATGAAGTCCCGTGCCTGGTGGCAAGCGTATCGGCCGATGGCCGGCCGCAGATTAGCCCCAAGGGCAGCGTCGCAGTGTTCGATGACGAGCATTTGAGCTATTGGGAGCGGAGCTACCGCACCAGCTTTTCCCGCATAACAGAAAACCCGCATGTGGTGGTCTATTATCGCAATCCGCATCGCATTCCAGAGATGCCTTGGCGTGCTGGGGCGCTGCGCTTTCACGGTACGGCGCAGATCACCGACGATGGCGCCAAACGTGATCGCGCCTATGAGCTGGCGCATCCCAACGAACAGAAGCGCGATCCGGATAAAAAAGGAGTCGGCGTGCTGATCCGCGTCGATCTCATTGAGGAGCTTGACGGTAAGGTAGTGATGCAACGCGATGCCTAGACATTCATCGAGTCCTGACAAAGGGCGCTCGGTATTTTTACCTGGCGGAAATTTGCCAATGTGGGAGATGACATGAGGATCAAGGCTATCGAACATATCGCACTCGCCATGCCAGCCGGTGGTGAAGCGCAAGCACGCGCCTTCTATAGCGGCATCCTCGGCATTCCCGAGGTGGTCAAGCCGAAGCACCTGGCGGAACGCGGCGGTTGCTGGTTCGAATCGGGGACTCTCAAGGTAACGCTGGCGACCGATCCGGATTTCCGACCTGCCTTGCGCGCGCATCCGGCGTTCGTCGTCGATGATCTCGATAATCTGTGCGATCACTTTACGAAAGTCGGGGTCCATGTGCGCAAGGCTTCGCCGCTAGAGGATTACGCCCACGCTTTCGTCCACGATCCCTTCGGCAACCGCATAGAGCTGATGGAACCGCTGGCTAATCCGGACGGATCGTAAACATACGATCCATTTCTGAGTTGAATGGGAGTTGGCCTGCCCCTTTAAGGGATCACCCGGTTAAGTAAGCACCGGCAGGTGAGCAAAAGCTTTACGGCGAGTTTACGGCGCTGACAAAGTAGGCCACTGAAGCGGCGGCGGTTTACGGCTGCGGCGGAGTAAAAGCCGGCCAGTGCACGGGGTCAGCTACGCCCCACCTCCAGCCCCGCGATTGGCAAGCAGGACACAACGGACTAAAATGCAAGCTGGGCCACCTAATGGGGGCAGATTATATCACCCCCAAGATGAGGCCGACTCTCCGTTAAATCACGCCCGCATCTGTCCCAAATGTTCTGACGACGCACAGGTATCGTGATGCTGCGCAAGCTGGTTAAGGAGCAAATCGAGATCGTCCAGAAGGGCGGCGACCCGATGGGCGTGATCCGCGACCCGGCGAAGAACAAGATCATCGCCATCGACGTCATCAACGAACGTATGGGTCTATATCAACGAACGTATGGATCTATTCCGCAACGCCGCCGAATAGCCGGCTTGGTATCGCGACGGCGACGCGACGTCGCCGTCGCATCTCCCATCCTAGGCGGCACCCATGACCGTCCCCGGTAGCGCCGAAGCGCCGCCCGCAGCGAAGGCTTCGTCCTACGCGCTATTTCGCGAACGCGCATTCGCGCTGTTCTTCACCATGCGTTTCGCATGGAACATGTCGTACAACATGCTGGGCGTGGTCGTCGGCTGGCAGGTCTACGAGATGACCGGCAGCGCCTTCCATCTCGGCCTGATCGGCCTGGTGCAATTCCTGCCGCCGCTGCTGTTGCTGCTGTTCGCCGGGCAGGTGGCCGATCGCTTCGACCGCCGACGGGTGCTGCGCATCTGCTTCACGGTCGAGGCGGCCGTGCCGATCGGATTCATCGCCGTGAGCCTGGCGGACTCGCCGCCGCTCGTCGCGTTCTACCTCTTGCTGTTCGTCGGTGCGGTGGGCCGCACCTTCTCCGGACCGGCCCTGCAAGCGATCCTGCCGAGTCTGGTCGGCCACGAAGTCTTCGGCCGGGCCGTGGCCTTCTCCACCTCGGCTTTGAAGCTGTCGCAATTGCTCGGCCCCTCGCTCGGCGGGCTGATCATCATGGCGAACGGAACGGCGGGCTACGCCGCATGCTTCGTCTTGCTCGCGCTCGCCGCGACGGCGAGCTATCTGCTGCCGACGCCGCGCTTCGGCGGAAGCGCTAAGCGCGAGGCCAATTGGGGCACGGTCTTCGCCGGATTCAAGCTGATCCGCGACAATCCGGTGATGCTAGGCCTGATGTCGCTCGACTTGATGGGGGTGTTCTTCGGCGGCGTCGCGGCGCTGCTGCCGATTTTCGCCAAAGACGTGCTCGAGATCGGCCCCTGGGGCTTCGGGCTGCTGCGCTCTGCGCCGGCCGTCGGCGCCTTGCTCATGGCCGTGGTGCTGGCGCGCTGGCCAGTGACGACGGGCGCCGGCCGCAAGTTTTTCCTCGGCGTCGCCGTCTATGGGCTATCCACCGTTGTCTTCGCCTTGTCCGAAAACGTCGCCCTGTCGTTCGCCTGCATGCTGACGCTCGGCGCCGGCGACATGCTGAGCCAAGTGCTGCGCCAGACGATCATCCAGTTGCGCACGCCCGACGACATGCGCGGGCGTCTGGCGGCGGTGAATGGCCTCTCCGTCAATGTCGGCAGCCAGCTTGGCCAGTTCGAGTCGGGCCTGGTCGCCGTGTGGCTCGGCGCGGTCGGCTCGGCGCTGTTCGGCGGCATCGCCGTGCTGGCCATCGTCGCCATCTGGATTTGGAAGTTTCCGGACATCCGGCGCATCGAGAAACCGGAGTGACGCGGCCCGCCCCTCTCGGAACGGGTGATCTGCCCCCTTCAGAGTGGTCCATCGACTATTTTAGTGTGGACCCTGAAGGAGAAGAGAAATGGGCAAGAGACACGGGCCTGAGGAGATTATCGGTAAGCTGCGCGAGGCAGAGATCGTGCTGGCGCAGGGCCACTCGATGGGGGCAGATTATATCACCCCCAAGCTGAGGCCGACGTTTGGTTAAATCACGACCACATCTGTCTCAAGTGATCTGACGACGCAGACTTAACCTCGTGTAAATAGTGAAGTTATGACGCATCAGTTTGGGACGCGTTTTGTCCTCTGTTCGACGGTTTTTGGCCTTATCGCAGGGCCTGCTCTGCTGGCCGCCACATCCCGGCGTTTGACGAGATCAGCATGGTCCAGGACGACGGCTATGTCAGCAAGGGCTAGCTGCGTGAAACGCTTACCGGTATGACGCAGGAAAACGGCCTGAATATCATCACGCGCGGGTCATTTTTGAGTTTCGCGCCGGCTAATCTGAGCTTTTACATGCGTTACAAATCGACGCTCGGCTATTGTATCTACAATCTGCTGTACAACCGGCGTACACAGCAGCAGAAATTTTTCGACGATGACTGCAGCGCTGCGCAAGGCGAGAACTATTGGTCGCTCGGCATCTTCTGCCAAAAGGCCTAAGGAAAAGGGCGATGAGCATTCCGGTCCTCGTCACGGGCGGCGCCGGTTATGTCGGCAGCCATTGTTGCAAGGCCCTGGCGGCGGCTGGCTTTCTACCGATCGTTTACGACAACCTTAGCACCGGCCATCGCTGGGCGGTAAAATGGGGCCCGCTCGAGGAAGGCGACGTGCTCGACCGCGCGCGCCTCGATTCGGTGATCGCGAAGCATAAACCTTTGGCCGGCTTGCATTTTGCTGCCTTGTCGCAAGTCGCCGAATCGATGGGCGATCCGGCGCGCTACTGGCGCGTCAATGTGGCCGGTTCGCTGACCTTGCTCGAAGCGCTGCATGCCGCCGCCGTCGAGAATTTCGTCTTCTCCTCGTCGGCTGCGATTTTCGGCATTCCGGCGCACGTGCCAATCGTCGAAGACCAGACTCAAACGCCGATCAATGCCTACGGCCAAAGCAAACTAGCCGTCGAACGCATCCTCACGGACTTTTCTACAGCTTACGGCTTGCGCGCCACGGCGTTGCGTTATTTTAACGCCGCAGGCGCTGACGCAGCTGCCGAGATCGGCGAAGACCATATGCCGGAAAGTCACCTGATTCCGCTGGTGCTCGACGCTGCCGCCGGCCGCCGGCCCGACATCGCGGTGTTCGGCGAAGATTACCCGACGCCTGACGGCACCTGCCTACGCGATTACATCCATGTCGCCGACTTGGCCGAGGCTCATGTGCTGGCGCTGCGCCGCTTGATCGATGGCGGCAGCACGCGTTTTTTTAATCTTGGCAACGGCAACGGCTTTTCGGTGCGCGAGGTGATCGCCACAGCCAAAGCGGTGACGGGCCGCGACTTCGCCGTCCGCCCTGCGGACCGCCGCACCGGCGATCCGCCATCGCTGGTGGCGGACTCGACGCAGGCCAAGGCGACGCTCGGCTGGAAGCCACAACGAGCCGCGCTCGAGACGCAGATCGCTGATGCTTGGCGCTGGCATCAAATGCATTTTGCGCCGCGCGGCGTCGGCCGAGACAGCGCTGGCGTATGAAAGACATCGTCTCGTCCTTGACGGCGACGGCGCTGATACAGGCATCTAATATTAGTAGCGGCGTCCTGATGGCGCGCTTGCTGCAGCCGCGCAGCCTCGGCGAGCTGGCCGCTGTCAACCTCTGGCCGTCGGTGATCGGCGGCATCGGCATCATCGGTTTGCATTAAGCGGGGTTTAAGGCTGCTTTTCAGCCTAAGTATTTACGGATGGTCGCTATAAAATCTGCATCTCAGTCTTTTTTAGCCCCAGCCAAGTGGGAATAACAGGCCGCAATGCGTCGCTGCGAAGCAGGTTTATTTCGGATAATTCGATTGAGTCTACTTGGCACTTCACCAAATTTATTCATGAGGTATTTAGAATCATTAAGATGTCGGTAAGCCTCGTCTGGATTGTTATTTCTAATTCTTAATTCGGCTGCTTTGATTTTATGATTAATGTATCCGCTGTGCCCACATACTTTTATAATATCGCTCTTGTGCTTCTCTATTAATCGCTCGAAGCCTAAACAATAACTGTCACGGTTATCTGTGACGCGGTCGCCCAGACCGTAGTTCATTTCAACAGCTAAGGGCTCAGGAATAAGGCCCACCTTAAAATGGCGGGCTAGATTGAAGCAAAAATCATCATCCTGATGATTCGTAAAATAAATATCAAATAGTCCCGTTTTTTTGAAGCACTCGCGTTTTACCATTAGGGTGCCCATGTGGGACATAAAGCCCTGAGCCAAAACGATGTCATAGATGTAACCTTCGGCCCAAAAATTCATTGCAATTTTTTGTTCTTTTGTTTGTGTCTTAAATAAATATCTTTTTGAATAGACGCAGCTAAGTTCAGAATCTTCTCTAAATTTTAATAAAAACCGTTCGATATAGTTTGGCGCCAGCATGTCATCCGAATCATTAAATGCAATTAGCTCTCCACGCGCATTAACAACACCTGTATTTAAGGCAGCGTTCTGGCCATAGTTTGCGGTGTGGTAAAAAGCTCGGATTCTTTTATCCTTATATCTATTTATTATTTCGGATGTGTGGTCATTAGAGCCGTCATCAACCACTAGTAATTCAAAGTCTTGATGAGTCTGCGTGAGCACACTCTCAATTGCTTGGGCCACGCGATCATGCCTGTTATAGGTGGGTATAATAACCGTCACCTGCATAGGACGTCCTCAAGATGGAGATATGAACCGCGAAATGTTTAGCTTGAGGGACCTTGCCCTCGTTCAACGTCTCCCTTGACGTGCTCACTATGCTGCCAAGCCGGCAAGCCATTTCTGCTCGAAAGCCATCGGGCTGGTATAGCCCAGCGTCGAATGCAGCCGCCGATGGTTGTGAAGGTAAGGTAATCCAGTCCATCACCTCGTCCTTGGCCTGACGCCGCGTGCCGAAGCGCATGCCGTGGAGCCGTTCGACCTTCAGCGAGCCGAACAGTGTCTCGGTCATGTTTACGGCGCTGACAAATTAGGCCACTGAAGCGGCGGCATTTTGCGGCTGCGGCGGAGTAAAATCCGGCCGGCCGGGGGGTGGTTCGCTCTGCTGCCCCGCATCGGCACCATTTACATGTCGTGCCTATGTTGATGCGGACCCCCGTCATCGAAGGCGAAGGGGGCGAACGAAGCTCGATTTGTGGGATAAATTGTGGGTAAGGCCCACGTGATGTGGGTTATCCCATTGTTTTATAACAACTATATTACATTATGTGGCGGAGGGGGTGGGATTCGAACCCACGGTACCCGTGAAGGCACAACGGTTTTCGAGACCGTCCCGATCGACCACTCTGGCACCCCTCCGCAGGGATCGCCGCCGGGAACCGGCAGCGCAAATTAGGTCCATCGCGAGCTCGCCGCAGCGAGCCGGACCCGGCACATCGGCCCAATCGAAGGCCGAGGGTGATCAAGGGCGCGGACACTACCCAATCTCTCCCGGTGATGCAAACCCGGAGCGGCCCTCGCGAACAGGGAGCCGCAGGCGCGAGCGGCCCCCGAAAAATCCGCGGTTTGGCGGCGCGGCGGGCGATGGCGATATTATACTAGGGCAAGCGGCTGGATGGCCCGTTTAGACCTCTATATATGGAGGCCGGCTCCAGCCCCGCCCCCAGTGGACGCGCCCTTGACGGGAAATGGCGGAATTCCGCCAATTTTCCCCGGCAGAGCCATCGCCCCCGGGGTCGAAATCGATTGACTCATGGGGGACCGTCTATATATTTCGCCCACTTTTCGGGAATTCCCAGTGGTGTGCCCAGGCCCATGGCCGGGTGCCCAGACCTTTGGAAGAACAGGATTACGATATGTTCGCGGTCATCCGTACCGGCGGCAAGCAGTACAAAGTCGCCGAGAATGACGTCATTATCATCGAGAAGTTGCTGGTCGATGCCGGCGACGACATCGATTTTACCGACGTTCTCGCGCTCAATGACGGCGCTGCCACCACCTTCGGCAAGCCCCTCGTCTCCGGCGCGCTCGTCACCGCCGAGGTGCTCGAGCAGGCCCGTGGCGACAAAGTCATCATCTTCAAGAAGAAGCGCCGCCAGAACTACCGCCGTAAGAACGGCCATCGTCAGGATCTGACGGTCGTGCGCATCACGGGCATCCTCGCCGACGCCTCCAAGCGTCCGGAGCGGAAGGCCAAGGCCGCGAAGCCCGCCGCCGAGCCGGTCGCTGCTGCCCCCACCGGCAAGCAGGTCAAGCAGGTGAAGAAGCCTGCCGCCGAAAAGGCCGCCACGAAGAAGGCCGCTGCCCCGAAGGCCGCCGCGCCCAAAGCGAAGGCTCCTGCTGCCAAGAAGGCCGCGCCGAAAGCGTCGAAGTAAAGTTTAAGCCCGATCGGGCCGGTCGCACCCCGCAGGGTCGGTCGAGAATGAGGAGATCGAGTTATGGCTCATAAAAAAGCAGGCGGCAGTTCCCGCAATGGTCGCGACAGCGAAGGCCGCCGTCTCGGCGTGAAGCTGTTCGGCGGCGAGATCGCAGTTCCCGGTAACATCCTGATCCGTCAGCGCGGCACCAAGTACCATCCCGGCGCCAACGTCGGCATGGGCCGCGATCACACGATCTTCGCGAAGATCGATGGCCAGGTGACCTTCCAGCGCAAAGAAAAAGACCGCATGTACGTGTCGGTTCTGCCGCGCGGGTAAATCCCGCCGGCCACTTTCCCTGTCGGCAGGGATTGAGAAATCGAGAAGGGGAATGGTCCGCCATTCCCCTTCTTTTTTGCCTTGAGACCCCATACGCCCCGCTTACACACGAACGTCTGAAACCAAACCCATGAAGTTCCTCGACCAAGCCAAGATCTATATTCGCAGCGGCGACGGCGGGTCCGGCTCCATGAGCTTTCGGCGCGAAAAGTATATCGAATTCGGCGGCCCCGACGGCGGCGAAGGCGGCAAGGGCGGCGACGTCATCGTCGAGTCCGTCACCGGCCTCAACACGCTGATCGATTTCCGCTATCAGCAACATTTCAAGGCCCAGAAGGGCCGTGGCGGCGCCGGCCGCGACCGCAGCGGCGCCTATGGCGAAGATCTCATCATCCGCGTGCCCGCCGGCACGCAGATCATGGACGAGCTCAACGAGACGGTGCTCTACGATCTCGACGCGCCGGGCCAGCGCATCACGCTGGCCGAAGGCGGCAAGGGCGGCCATGGCAACGCCTGGTACAAGACGGCGACCAATCGCGCGCCGCGCCGCTCCGATCCCGGCCAGCCCGGCCAGGAAGCCTGGTTCTGGCTGCGCCTGAAATTGATCGCCGACGCCGGCCTCGTCGGCCTGCCCAATGCCGGCAAGTCGACCTTCCTGGCGGCGACGACGCGCGCCAAGCCAAAGATCGCCGACTATCCCTTCACGACGCTGACGCCGCAGCTCGGCGTGCTCGGCATCGACACCGATGAATTCGTGCTCGCCGACATTCCCGGCCTGATCGAAGGCGCACACGAAGGCCACGGCCTCGGCGACCGTTTCCTCGGCCATGTCGAGCGCTGCGGCGTGCTGCTGCATCTGGTCGACGGCACGCAAGACGATGTCGCCGGCGCCTATAAGGTGATTCGCGGCGAGCTCAAGCAATATGGCCACGGTCTCGGCGAGAAGCTGCAGATCGTCGCGCTCAACAAGTGCGACGCGCTCGATGCCGAGCAGATCGAAGCCAAGAAGAAAGAGCTCTACAAAGCCGCGTTCGGCCGCAAGAAGAACGGCGTGATCTTCGAACTATCGGGTGCCACCGGCGGCGGCGTCACCGAGGTGCTGCGCGCCATGCGCGACGCCATCAAGGCCCATCGCGAGGCGCTCGCTGAAGAGGCCGCGAAATGAGCGCCGCCAAAGCCGGCAAGCCCCATAAGCTCGGCGACGGCAAGCGGATCGTCATCAAGGTCGGCTCGGCGCTGATGGCGGACGAGAGCAAGGGCGCCGTGCGGGCCGATTGGCTCGCCAATCTCGCGGCGGAAATCGCCAAGCTGAAAGCCGGCGGCCGCGACGTCGTCATGGTCTCGTCGGGCGCCATCGCCGTCGGCCGCCTGCATCTCGGCCTCAAGCCCGGCAAGCTACCGCTCGAAGAGAAACAGGCAGCGGCGGCCACCGGCCAGATTCGCTTGGCCCATGCCTATCAAGAGGCGCTCGCGCGCCACGACATCACCGTCGCCCAGGTGCTGCTGACTCTCGATGATACCGAGGAGCGCCGCCGCTATCTCAACGCGCGCAATACCATCGACACCTTGTTGAAGCTCGGCGCCGTGCCCGTGATCAACGAGAACGATACGGTGGCGACCAACGAGATCCGCTTCGGCGACAACGATCGCCTGGCGGCGCGCGTTGCCGCCATGATCAGCGCCGACACCTTGGTGCTGCTCTCGACCATCGATGGGCTTTACACCGCCGATCCCAATGTCGATCCCTCAGCCCGCTTCATTCCCGAAGTGCGCGAGATCACCCGCGAGATCACCGGCATGGCCGGCAATGCGCTACCTGGCTATTCCTCGGGCGGCATGGTGACCAAGCTGGTCGCCGCCGAAATCGCCATGTCGGCCGGCTGCCGCATGGCGATCGCCGACGGCCGCAAGGCCGATCCCCTGTCGGCGATCGACAATGGCGGCCTCGCCACCTGGTTCCTGCCCAGCGATTCGCCGCGTTCGGCGCGCAAACATTGGATCGCCGCCTCGCTGAAAGCCATGGGCGCGCTCACCCTCGACGACGGCGCCATCGGCGCGCTGCGCTCGGGCAAAAGCCTGTTGCCGGCCGGCGTAACCGCCGTCGACGGCCATTTCGAGCGTGGCGATGCCGTGCGCATTCTGGCCCAGGACGGCCGCGAAGTGGCGCGCGGCCTGGTCGCTTACGGCGCGCCGGACGCCAAGCGCATCATGGGCCATAAAAGCCGTGAAATCGAAGACCTGCTGGGCTACCGTGGCCGCGACGTCATGGTCCATCGCGACGATCTGGCGCTGCTCGAAGAGGCGGCGCAGGGTCCCGCCTCTTCCCCCTGAAGCAACCGAGCCCGTCATGACCGTCGCTGCCTCTGCCAAGTCCGAAACGCCCCCCAATGAAACGCCGGTCGCGCTGATCGCGCGCTTGGCCAAGGCTGCGCGCGACGCGTCGCGCGCTTTGGCGCGCGCCACGCCGGAGCAGAAGAACAAAGCGCTCATCGCCGCCGCGGCCGCGATCCGCGCCCGCAAGGCCGAGATTCTTGCTGCCAACGCCGAAGACATGACGGCCGCCGGCGATCTTTCGTCGGCGATGCTCGACCGCCTGGAATTGAACGACGCGCGCGTCGAGAGCATGGCCAAAGGCCTCGATGAGATCGCCAAGCTGAAAGATCCGGTCGGCGAGACGATCGCCGAATGGACGCGGCCCAACGGCCTGAAAATTTCCCGCGTACGCGTGCCGCTCGGCGTCATCGGCGTGATCTACGAATCGCGCCCCAACGTGACGGCGGATGCCGCGGCCTTGACGCTGAAATCGGGCAACGCGGTGATCTTGCGCGGCGGCTCGGAAAGTTTCCGCAGCTCGGCGGTGATTCTCGCCGCGCTACAGGACGGCCTCAAGGCCGCCGGCCTGCCCGACGCCTGCATCCAATCGATCCCGACGACGGATCGCGCCGCCGTCGGCGCGATGTTGAGCGCCAGAGGCCTGATCGACATCATCGTGCCGCGCGGCGGCAAATCGCTGATCGAGCGCGTCATCGCCGACAGCAAGGTGCCGGTCATCAAGCATCTCGAAGGCAACTGCCACGTGTATGTCGATGGCGAAGCCAATCTCGAGATGGCGCGCAAGATCGTCATGAACGCCAAGATGCGCCGCACCGGCGTCTGCGGCGCCGCCGAAACATTGCTGATCGATGCCCGCGCGCTCGCCAGCCACGCCAAGCCGATCATCGACGATCTCATCGCCGCCGGCTGCGAAGTCCGCGGTGACAAGACGATCCAAGCAATTCATCACGGCGTGAAGCCTGCCGTGGACGCCGATTGGGACACGGAATTTCTCGATGCCATCATCGCCGTCAAGGTGGTGAAGGGCGTCGATGAGGCGATCGCCCATATCCGCGATCACGGCTCGCAGCACACCGAGTCGGTCGTCACCGACGACGTCGCCGTGGCGGAAAAATTCTTGGCCGAAGTCGACAGCGCCATCGTGCTGCACAACGCCTCGACCCAGTTCGCCGACGGCGGTGAGTTCGGCTTTGGCGGCGAGATCGGGATTTCCACCGACAAGCTGCATGCGCGCGGCCCAGTCGGCGTCGAACAGCTCACCAGCTACAAATACGTCATCCATGGCGCCGGGCAGATACGCCCCTGATGAAAGCCCCCGCACCGCCCCTTTCGGCGCCCGCGCTGGCGGGCCTGCGTGTCGGCCTGCTCGGCGGCTCGTTCAATCCGGCCCATGAAGGGCACCGGCATATCAGTCTGCTCGCCCTCAAATATCTGCAGCTCGACGAGCTGTGGTGGATGGTCTCGCCGCAGAACCCGCTGAAATCGAAGGCCGACATGGCGCCCTTCGCCGAGCGCTTGGCGTCCGCCCGCGCCGTCGCCCGCCATCCGCGCATCCTGGTTACCGACATCGAGACGCGGTTGCGCACGCGCTACACGGCCGACACCCTGCATGCGCTGAAGCGGCGCTATCCACGCACCCATTTCGTCTGGATCATGGGCGCCGACAATCTGGCGCAAATCCCGAAATGGGAACGCTGGGCCGAAATCTTTGCCGCCGTTCCGGTTGCGATCTTCGATCGCGGCACCTATGTTTTCCCCGCTTTGTCGGGCAAGGCCGCACGGCGCTATGGCGCCAAGCGCGTCGGCGTCGAAAATGCCGCCCGGCTTGCCAAGATCGCGCCGCCCGCTTGGGCCTATTTCCATATTCGCCGCCATCCGGCTTCGGCCACCAGTATTCGTGCTCAATACGCCAAAGGGGCGCGCAGAAGCGCCGGCCGCTTCGGCAAAACCCCGGCTTAACCGCTGCATCACTCAAGGTGACGATCATTCCCCGCCAGCCCACTGCCAAATCTAAAGCCACTGCCAAAGCCAAAGCCGCCAGCAAGACAGCCAAGTTTCTCGCCAAGGACAGCTCGTCCAAGCGGCCGCCGCTGAAGAAGCCGCTGGCGAAGGCTGTCGCCACGGCAAAAAAGCAGGCCGTTTCCAAGAAGGCCGCGGCGAAAAAATCTGCCGCGCCGAAGGCGAAAAAAGCCACCGCACCGAAGAAGGCTCTGGGAAAGAAGGCCGTGGCCAAGAAGGTTGTAGCGAAGAAGGCTGTGGCGAAGAAAACCGTCGCCGCCAAGAAGCCCGCACCGAAAAAGGCGATTGCGCCGAAAATCGTCGCGCCGAAGGCCAAAAAGCCAGCCGCACCGAAAGTTGCCAAGGTTCTCTCGCCGGTCGAGCAGCTGGTCGCCCAGATCACTCGCATCCTAGACGACGGCAAAGCCGAGGACATCGTCGCCGTCGACATGGCCGGCAAGTCGGCCATCGCCGACTACATGGTGATCGCCACCGGCCGCTCGCAACGCCAACTCGCCGCGCTCGCCGAAAACCTGCGCACGCAGCTCAAGATGACCGGCAAGCGCATCCCGCATCCCGAAGGCATGACTCAGGGCGACTGGGTGCTGCTCGATGCCGGCGACGTCATCGTGCATCTGTTCCGCCCCGAAGTGCGCGGCGTCTACAATCTGGAAAAGATGTGGAGCCAACCCTTCGCCGACAGCCCGACCGGCATGGAAGGCCTGCTCAAGGACCGCAACGAACGCATCGCAGAACGCGATCAGCGCGACGGGCGGTCGAATGCCGGCCAACGGGATGGCCAGCGTCCGAGTGGCGGCGGCAAGCCCGATTTCCGCAAGCGCCGGCACTAACAACGCTATGCGCGTGACGATCCTCGCCGTCGGCAAGGCCAAGGCTGGACCGCAGCGCGATCTTTACGAGCATTACGCCGGCCGCCTGCGCTGGCCGCTCCGCCTCATCGAAGTCGAGGAGAAGCGCAAGCTGGCGGCCGACGCGCTCAAGGCGCGCGAGGCCGACCTGCTGCTGGCGCAGCTTCCCGCCGGCGCCAAGCTCTGCGCGCTCGACGAGCATGGCAACGCCGCCACCAGCGCCGAGTTCGCCGGCTGGCTGCGCCAATGGCAGGACCAGGGCGCCGATGTCGCCTTCGCCATCGGCGGCGCCGACGGCCATGGCCCCGCGCTGCTCGCCCGCGCCGACCGCAGATTGGCGCTCGGCGCGCTGACCTGGCCGCACATGCTGGTGCGCGGCCTGCTTGCCGAGCAGCTCTATCGCGGCCAGCAGATTCTTGCCGGCCACCCGTATCACCGCGAATAGCGGAACTCCGCGTCAGCGGATAGGAACACGGAAATATCACGGCTATATCCGTGCGGCGGACTACCGAATCGGCCTTTGATGGCCTATATTCAGGGGACTTGACGGTGCTTTGCGCCGTTCACCCTGTTTCCCGCGTTCTTAGGCCTGCCGATGAACGAAATACTCCTCAATTCGCGTCCACGCCGCCCCGTCGTCCTCTGTGTGCTCGACGGTTGGGGATATCGCGACCACCTCGCGGCCGACGATGCCATCCGCAACGCCAAGACGCCGAACCTCTGCGCCCTCGGCGAAAGCTCGCCGCATGGGCTGCTGAACGCCTCTGAGCTGTTCGTCGGCCTGCCCACCGGCCAGATGGGCAATTCCGAAGTCGGCCATATGAACCTCGGCGCCGGCCGCGTCGTGATGCAGGAGCTGCCGCGTATCGATGCCGCCATCGCCGACGGCTCGCTCAAGGCCAGCCCGGTGCTCGCCGATTTCGTCGCCAAACTCAAGGCCAGCGGCGGCAGCTGTCATCTCATGGGCCTGATCTCGGACGGCGGCGTCCATTCGCACCAGAACCAGATCGCCGCGCTGGCGCGTTACGTCGCCGATGCCGGCGTGCCGGTGCTGATCCACGCCTATCTCGATGGCCGCGACACGCCGCCGTCGAGCGCCAAGGGCTTCATGGCGACCTTCGAGGCGGACCTACAAGGCAAGGCGACCATTGCCACGGTGAGCGGCCGCTATTACGCGATGGACCGCGACAAGCGCTGGGACCGCGTCGAGCTCGCCTATAAGGCATTGATGTTTGCCGAGGGCCAGATCGCCGCCGACGCGCAGACCGCCATCGACATTTCCTACGCCGCCGGCAAGACCGACGAGTTCATGCTGCCGACCATCCTGCCCGGCTATCAGGGCATGCAGGACGGCGACGGCGTGCTGATGGGCAACTTCCGCGCCGACCGCGCGCGCGAGATTCTCTCCGCCGTGCTCGATCCTGCCTTCGACGGCTTCGTGCGCGCCAAAACGCCGCGCTTCGCCGCCGCCCTCGGCCTCGTCGAATATTCTTCGACGCTCGGCAAGCTGATGGGCGTGCTGTTTCCGGCGACGCCGCTCAGCCATATCCTCGGCGAAGTGCTGGCGAGCGCCGGCAAGACGCAGCTGCGCATCGCCGAGACCGAGAAATACGCGCACGTCACCTTCTTCTTCAACGGCGGCGAGGAAAAGCAATTCCCCGGCGAAGAGCGCATCCTGGTGCCGTCGCCCAAGGTCGCGACCTACGATCTGCAGCCGGAAATGTCGGCGCCCGAAGTCACCGACAAGCTCGTCGCCGCCGTCGAATCGGGCAAGTTCGACTTCGTGCTGGTGAACTACGCCAACACCGACATGGTCGGCCATAGCGGCATTTTCGAAGCCGCCGTGAAGGCCGTCGAGGCGGTTGACGCCTGCGTCGGCCGGCTCGCCGCCGCCGTGAAAAAGATGAACGGCGTGCTGATCATCACCGCCGACCACGGCAACGCTGAGATGATGAGCGATCCGCAAACGCATCAGCCGCACACGGCGCACACCACCAATCTGGTGCCGCTGCTGCTGGTCAATGCGCCCGAGGTGGCGAAGATCGCCGATGGCGGCAGGCTCGCCGACGTTGCGCCCACCGTGCTCGACCTCATGGGCTTGCCGCAGCCCCGCGAGATGAGCGGCCATTCGCTGCTGATCAAAGCCGGCGGGCCGATGGCCAGCGCCGCGCGCGTCACCGCCTGATCTTGAACCGCGCCGTCGCGCTCGCGCTGCTGTCCCTGACGACGGGCGTTTTTTGCCCGCCCGCATTCTCCGCAGTCGAGCCGCCGCCGGCGCGCACCGACGTGGTCAACGACCGCATCAAAGAAATCGAGCGCGCGCTTGCCGAAAGCCGCAAGCAGGACAGCAGCCTGCAGGAGAAGGCCGGCGCGCTCGCCGAGGAAGTCGCCGAGATGCGCGCCGAACTGATCAAGGCGGCGCGCACGGCGCAGGGCCATGAGCAGGCGCTCTCCGAAATCGCTCAGACGCTCGCCGCCTTGAATGCCGAGGAACGTGAAAAATCCGCCGCCTTGGTCGGCAAGCGCGAGCGGTTGAGCGAACTGCTCGGCGCGCTGGAGCGGCTCGCCCGCCTGCCGCCCGAGGCGATGATCGCCCTGCCCGCCGCGCCGACCGACACGCTGCGCAGCGCCATCCTGCTGCGTAACGCGGTGCCGGAACTGGAAAAGCAGGCCAACGCCTTGCGCGGCGAGATCCGCACGCTCGCCGACTTGCGCGACGAGATCAACGAGCGCCGCCGCGCGCAGGAATCGCAGGCCAAGGCGCTTGGCGAGGAACGCGCCCGCCTCGGCCAATTGCTCGCCAAGAAGGCCTCGCTGGAAACCCAGACGCGCGCCGAACGCGAACGCGCCGCCGCCACCGCCAAGAAGCTCGCCGAAGAGGCCGGTGACTTGCGCGAGTTGATGGTGCGCATCGAGGCCGAGCGCAAAGCGCGCCTGGAAGCTGAACGCAAGGCAGCCGAGGAGCGCGCCCGCGCCGAAGCCCAGGCGCGCGCCGTGGCGCAAGCCAAGGCCAAGGCGGAGGCTGAAGCGCGCGCCAAGGCCCAGGCCGAAGCCCGCGCCCGAGCCGGCCAGAGCGGCCAGCAGCAGGCCGAGATCACCCCCGAACCCGCCCCGGCGCCCCCCCGCCCGGCTTCAACGTCCCGCCCATCAACTTCCAGTGAGGCGGCCTCGCTGTCGACCCTGCGTCCGGCACGGCCGTTCGCCCAATCCCAGGGCAGCCTCGCCTTTCCGGCCCAAGGGCGGGTGGTGATCGGCTTCGGCGAACGCGATGGGTCGAGCGAGACGCGCGGCATCACCATCCAAACGGGCCCCGGCGCCCAGGTCATCGCGCCCTATGATGGGCAAGTCGTTTTCGCCGGACCCTTCCGCGATTACGGGCTTCTCTTGATCATCGAGCATGGCGGGGGATACCATAGTCTTTTGGCGGGGTTGGAGCGCATCGACAGCGCCGTCAACCAGACGCTGCTGGCGGGCGAGCCGGTGGGCGTTATGGCCCGGCCGACCGATGGCAACCCGCGGCTCTATTTGGAGCTGCGGCAGAACAACCGGCCGGTCAATCCTCTCCCATGGCTCGCCGCCCCGACGCGCACACTCACTGGTAAGGTTAGCGGATGAAAACGAAGTATATGGTTGCGGCTCTGTTGTCCGCCGCGGCGGTCGGTGCGCTTCTCAACGGCCCCTTGCCGTTCGTCGGCTTCGCCGACGCGCAATCGTCGCGCAGCCCGGCCGCCGGCGCCCCGGCGAAGAATGCCGACACCTACCAGCAGCTCAACCTGTTCGGCGAAGTGTTCGAGCGCGTGCGCTCCGACTATGTCGAGCCGACCGACGACAAAGAGCTCGTCGAGAACGCGCTCAACGGCATGCTCAGCGCGCTCGATCCGCACTCGGGCTACCTCAATGAAAAAAGTTTCCGCGACATGCAGGTGCAGACGCGCGGCGAGTTTGGCGGCCTCGGCATCGAGGTGACGCAGGAGAACGGCTTGGTGAAAGTCGTCTCGCCGATCGACGACACGCCGGCGGCGCGCGCCGGTCTGCAGCCGGGCGACCTCATCCTTGCCATCGACGGCGAGCAGGTCGTCGGCATCAGTCTGCAGGAAGCCGTCGACAAGATGCGCGGCCCGGTCAATAGCTCGATCAAGCTGTCGATCCGCCGCGGTACCAGAGAGCCGTTCGACGTCACGCTGCAGCGCGCCATCATCACCGTGCAATCGGTGCGTTCGCGCATGGAAGGCGAAGACATCGGCTATGTCCGCATCACCTCGTTCAGCGAGCAGACCAATGCCGGCCTGACCAAGGCCGTCGAGAAGCTGCAGGCCGACAGCAAGGGCAAGATGCGCGCCCTGGTGCTCGATCTGCGCAACAATCCGGGCGGCCTGCTCGATCAAGCGGTCGCCGTGTCAGACAGCTTCCTCGAAAAGGGCGAAATCGTCTCGACGCGCACCCGCCGCGCCGACGACGCGCAACGCTTCAACGCGCGCCCTGGCGATCTGATCAAAGGGATGCCGCTCGTCGTGCTGATCAACTCCGGCTCTGCCTCGGCCTCCGAAATCGTCGCCGGCGCCTTGCAGGATCATCGCCGCGCCATCCTGATGGGCACCAAGTCCTTCGGCAAAGGCTCGGTGCAGACCATCATCCCGCTGCCCGGCCACGGCGCCATGCGCCTGACGACGGCGCGCTACTACACGCCGTCGGGCCGTTCGATCCAGGCGCTCGGCATCGAGCCCGACATCCAGGTCGAGCAGCTGCGCCTCGAAGCGGTCAGCGAGACCGGTCGCCAGCGCGAGGCCGATCTGAAAGGCGCGCTGCGCAATCCGAACGCGCCAGCCGCGCCGGCCGGCCCGTCGACGACGGTGGCGCCGACCAATGGTGCCAGCGGTGAGAACGCCGCCGCCGTCGCCGCCGAGGTGCAGGACTACCAACTCACCCGCGCCCTCGACGTGCTGCGTGGCATCGCGCTCTACAACAACAAGCCGACGCCGTAATCTCGGCAGGCCAATGACTCGCCGGACGCGCCAGCGTCCGGCGGAGCACATCAGCAAGGTATGCGATGAGCGAGCCTGACTTCGACGCCCCCGCCAGCGGGCCCCGTCCACCCCGCCGCCCGCCGCCCCGGTCCGCCGCGCGGCGCCCCTGGGGCTTGCTCTCGGCCCTAATCGTCGGCGGCCTGCTGCTCGCCGGCGGCGTCGGCACCGTCGGCTGGCTCATGCTGCATCCGCCGGCGCCGCCGAGCGAACCTGAAGTCAATCTCGCCCTCACACCGCCCGCTGCCACGCCGCTCGAACCGGCGCCTGAGCCCGTACCTGAGCCTGCGGCGCCGCCCGCCGCCGAAGCACCACCCACCGCCATTCCGGCGCCGCCGCCGCAGCCAGCGGTGCAGCCGCCCGCCACGGCACCGATCCCCGCGCCGCCCCCGGCCCCAGCACCGCCATCCACCGCGACGCCGGAGACCCGCGTGCCCTTCCCGACGGTCGACGGCCTCGCGCCGGTGCCGGACGAGGGCCTGATCGAACGCACCGCCGAGGGCCTCTTGCCCAAGATCGGCGCCGACGGCCGCAAGCCCTGGCAAGTCTATGGCCGCCCCTTCGATCCCAACGACAAGCGCCCGCGCATCGCCTTGATCATCGGCGGCCTCGGGCAATCCTCCGCCGCCACCGAAGCGGCGATCCAGCGTCTACCCGGCGCCGTCACGCTCGCCTACACGGCTTACGCGCGCAATCTGCCGCAATGGGTCGATCTGTCGCGCGCCGCCGGCCATGAAGTGCTGCTCACCGTGCCGATGGAGCCGGTCGGCTATCCCGCCAACGATCCCGGACCGCATACCCTGCTCGTTTCGCTGCCGGAAGCGGAGAACCGCGCGCGCCTCACTTGGCTGATGTCGCGCTTTGCCGGCTACTCCGGCGTCGTCAACCTAATGGGCTCGCGCTTCACCAACGAAGCCGGCCCGCTCAAGCCGGTGCTCGAGGAGTTGAACAAGCGCGGGCTTTTGTTCGTCGATTCGCGATCGAGCCTTTCCAGCGTCGCCGGCAAGATGGCTGGCGAGATCAAACTGCCACGCGCCGTGAACAATCGCTTCATCGACACCAAGGCGGCCCGCCCCGACATCGACAAGCGCCTGGAAGAGCTTGAGCAGATCGCGGGCAGCGAAGGCGTCGCGGTCGGCATCGGCGCGCCTTATCCGGTGACGATCGAGCGCGTTGCCCAGTGGGTGCTGCAGCTCGACGCCAAGGGCATCGCGCTGGCGCCGATCAGCGCCGTCGTCGATAAACAGAAAGATTAAAATGAGCGCGACCGACATTCCCGCCGCCTATGCCGCTCTGCCCTACCGTCCCTGCGTCGGCATGATGCTGCTCAACGCGCGCGGCGAGGCCTTCGTCGCGCGGCGCATCGATATGCCGTCGGAAGCCTGGCAGATGCCGCAAGGTGGCATCGACGAGGGCGAAGCGCCGGAGATCGCGGTGTTCCGCGAGATGCGTGAGGAGATCGGCACCGACAAGGCCGAGATTCTGGGACAGAGCGCCGGCTGGCATGATTACGATCTGCCGCCTGAACTGCTCGGGAAAATCTGGGGCGGGCGTTATCGCGGCCAGCGCCAGAAATGGTTCGTGCTGCGCTTCACCGGCGACGATGCCCACATCAACATCAATACGCCGGAGCCGGAATTTCTCGCCTGGAAATGGGCGCCGGTCGCGCAACTGCCCGACCTGATCGTGCCCTTCAAGCGCGATCTCTACGCCAAGATCGTCGCCGAATTCGCGCCCTATGCGCAGCGTGTCGCCGCCGGGAAGCCTTAAGCCGCCGCGGCGAGCTTCTTCTGGCGATAGCTGACGAAGCGCCAGGCCACCGTGCTGACGCAGCGGTGCAGCCAGCCGTTGCCTTTGAAGCCGGCTGCTTTCAAGGTCATCGCCACGGCGCGGTCCACCGTGTTCGGTTTGTAGAAGCGCATGGCGCGGCGCATATATTCGCGCGCCCAACGCTCACGGTCATAGGCCTCGCCGTTGCCGTTGGCGGCGTAATAGGCATAGGCCAGCTCGTCGTCCTCGGTCTCGACCATGCGGCTGAGCGCCACTTTCAGGCGCTGCCACTGGTTGAGGTCCTCGCGGTCGAGATATTCGCGCAGGTGCGTGTAGAACAGTTTGTAGTGGCGCAGTTCGTCGGCCGCGATGCGCTGGCAGATCGCTTTCAGCACCGGCTCGTCCGTCGCCGCGCCGAGCGCCGTGTAGTAGGAGCTGGTGCCGACCTCGACGATGCAGCGCGCCACCAGTTCGCCGGCGCGCGAGCCGCGCACTGACTTGGTCGCGTCGAGCGGCAGCTTGTAGCCGTCGGTGAAGGATTTGAAGCAGGCCGGAAAATCGAACGAGGCGTCGGCCATCTGGGCCCAGCGGCCGAGCACGTCGCCATGCTGGACCTCTTCCTCAGCCCAATTGCGCGCCACACCCTGGAACTCGGCGTCGTCGGAGAACACGTTGCAGAGATAGACGGCATAATCGTCGCCGTTCTTCTCCACCATGCTCGCCGCTTTGACGATCTTGAGGATGTCCGGATCGACCTTTGAGGCATCGAAGCTGCCCCAGGGGATATCGTCGGCTGTCCAATGTTTCATGGCGGTCGTCGATGCTCCTACGCGTGACGGGGAGAGGATGTGACCCCTCGTGTCATAAAAGTATATGGAGAGCCCGGCGGATTTGACCAGGACCAAAAATGAGACCGGAAATCAAAGCCCTGCGACTTGACGCCCTATGACGAAAGTCGCAGCCCCGATCCGAACAGAAACGATGGATAACGGCGAAGGTTCGCTGCAAAAAAGAATATTGTGCGGGGACTTAGCGGTGTGGCCTTTAAGCCGCGGACGTGTGGCTTGCGCGGCTGACGCCCGGCATTCAGAAATGCGCGGCTTACGCCCTGTTTTAAGAAATGCGCGGCTTACGCCCTGTTTTAAGAAATGCGCGGCTTACGCCCTGTTTTAAGAAATGCGCGGCTTACGCCCTGTTTTAAGAAATGCGCGGCTTACGCCGCGACGGCGGCCAACATCGCTTCGGCGATGGCCACGTCCTTGAGGGCGCGGTCGCGGGCGATCTCGTCGGCGCCCGATTCGGTCACGCGGGCGCGGGCGGCGTCCAGGCGGGCCTGGGCGTCGGCGGCGGTCAGGTCGCCGACCGGCGAAGCCTGTTCGGCCAGCACCGTGCAACGCGTCTCGGTCACTTCGGCGACGCCGCCGGCGACGAAGATGCGCTGGGTGATCGACTTGGCGTCGATGCTGCCCTCGTAGATGTCGATGACGCCGGCGCGCACCGTAGCGATCAGCGGCGCATGGCCCGGCAACACACCGAAGTCGCCCTCGGTGCCGGGGACGACGACCATGTCGACGTCCGCCGAGACCAGGAGCCGCTCGGGCGCCACCAGTTCGAACGTGACCTTGCTGTCCGCCATCTTGCTGTTCCTACGCTCGCCTTAAGCCGCCTGCGCGGCGAGCTTTTTGGCCTTTTCGACGGCCTCTTCGATGGTGCCGACCATGTAGAAGGCCGATTCCGGCAGATCGTCATATTCGCCGGCGACGATGCCCTTGAAGCCCTTAATGGTGTCGGCGAGGCTGACCAGCACGCCGGGCGTGCCGGTGAAGACTTCGGCGACGTGGAACGGCTGCGACAGGAAGCGCTGAATCTTGCGGGCGCGCGAGACGACCAGCTTGTCTTCTTCCGACAGCTCGTCCATGCCGAGAATGGCGATGATGTCCTGCAGCGACTTGTAGGTCTGCAACACGCGCTGCACCGAGCGGGCAACTTCGTAATGCTCTTCGCCGACGACGCGCGGGTCGAGCATGCGCGAGGTCGAGTCGAGCGGATCGACGGCCGGGAAGATCGCCTGTTCGGCGATCGAGCGCGACAGCACGGTGGTGGCGTCCAAGTGGGCGAAGGAGGTCGCCGGCGCCGGGTCGGTCAAGTCGTCAGCGGGCACGTAAATCGCCTGCACCGAGGTGATCGAGCCCTTCTTCGTCGAGGTGATGCGTTCCTGCAGGCCGCCCATGTCGGTGGCGAGCGTCGGCTGGTAACCCACGGCGGAGGGAATACGGCCGAGCAGCGCCGACACTTCCGAGCCCGCCTGGGTGAAGCGGAAGATATTGTCGATGAAGAACAGCACGTCCTGGCCTTCTTCGTCGCGGAAGTACTCGGCGACCGTCAGGCCCGACAGCGCGACGCGGGCGCGAGCGCCCGGCGGCTCGTTCATCTGACCGTACACGAGGGCCACCTTGGAGCCTTCGCCGTCGAGCTTGATGACGCCCGACTCGATCATCTCGTGATAGAGGTCGTTGCCTTCGCGGGTGCGCTCGCCGACGCCGGCGAACACCGACACGCCGCCGTGCGCCTTGGCGACGTTGTTGATCAATTCCATGATGGTGACGGTCTTGCCGACGCCGGCGCCGCCGAACAGGCCGATCTTGCCGCCCTTGGCGTAGGGCGCGATCAAGTCGATGACCTTAATGCCGGTGACGAGAATTTCCGACTCGGTCGACTGCTCTTCGAACGAAGGCGCCGAACGATGGATCGGCAGCGTCTTGGCGTGACCGACCTCGCCGCGCTCGTCGACCGGCTCACCGATGACGTTGAGGATGCGGCCGAGCGTTTTCGGGCCGACCGGCATGCTGATCGGCGCGCCGGTGTCGCTGACCGTCTGGCCGCGCACGAGGCCGTCCGTGGTGTCCATCGAGATGGTGCGCACGGTGCTTTCGCCGAGATGCTGGGCAACTTCGAGAACCAGGCGGTTGCCGTTGTTGTCGCACTCCAGCGCGTTCAGGATCTGCGGCAGCTCGCCGTCGAACTGGACGTCGACGACGGCGCCGATCACCTGGGTAATTTTGCCGACTGAATTGGCCATGGTCTGCTCCGATGCGAGACTTGCGTGTGTTCGTATATCGCGCGGTTTGCGCGGGACTCTTGTGCGTTAGACGGCTTCAGCGCCGGAGACGATTTCGATCATCTCGCGGGTGATAACGGCCTGACGCGTGCGGTTGTAGATAAGGGTCAACTTGTTGATCATGTCGCCGGCATTGCGCGTCGCGTTGTCCATCGCGGCCATGCGCGCGCCCTGCTCGCCGGCGAAGCTTTCCAGCATCGCGCGGAACACCTGCACCGCGAGGTTGCGCGGCAGCAAGTCGGCGAGAATTTCACTTTCGTCCGGCTCGAATTCGTAGACCGCCGGCACGCCGGCGCTGGTCGGCGCGGCGAGCTGCTCGGCGGGCGCTGCGGGGACCGGGAACGGGATGAGCTGCTGAACCGTCAGCTCCTGGGTGATCGCCGACTTGAAGCGGTTGTAGATCAGCGTCGCGACGTCGAATTCGCCGGCGGCGTACATGTCGACGAGCAGGCGCGCGACGTCGGCGCCTTCCTCGAAGCGCAGGCGCGGCTTGCCGATGCCGTCGACCGCCTTGAACATGATCGGCGCGAATTCGCCCTTGAGCTGGTCGCGGCCCTTGCGGCCAATGGTCAGCACCTTCACCGTCTTGCCCGAGGCGAGCAGGCGGCGGATATGGGCGCGGGCGCCGCGCACGATCGAGCCATTGAAGCCGCCGCACAGGCCGCGGTCGGACGTCAGCACGACGACGAGATGCACGTCATCCTTGCCGGTGCCGGCCAGCAGCGCGGGCGCGCCGGTGGCCGTGCCGAGCGCGGCGGCCAACGAGCCCAACATACGCTCCATGCGCTCGGCGTAAGGCCGCGCGGCCTCCGCCTGCTCTTGCGCACGGCGCAGCTTCGACGCCGCCACCATCTTCATGGCGGAGGTGATCTTGCGCGTGTTCTTCACGCTGTTGATGCGGACCCGGAGGTCCTTGAGACTGGCCATCGGCTTGCGCTCGAGTCCTAGCGGTTAGGCGAAGGTGCGGGAATATTCGACGAGGAAGGCTTTGAGCTTCTCGTCGGTCTCCGGCGTCAGGTCCTTCGAGGTGCGGATCGCATCGAGAATGTCGCGGCCCTTCTCGCGGACGCCCGAGATCAGGCCCGCTTCGAAGCGGCCGATGTCGCGCACGGCGATCTTGTCGAGGTAGCCGCGCACGCCGGCATAGAGCGAGACGACCTGCTCTTCGACGGTGAGCGGCGAGAACTGCGCCTGCTTCAACAGTTCGGTCAGACGGGCGCCGCGCGCCAGCAAGCGCTGGGTCGAGGCGTCGAGGTCCGAGGCGAACTGCGCGAAAGCGGCCATTTCACGGTACTGGGCGAGCTCGAGCTTGATCGAGCCGGCGACCTTCTTCATCGCCTTGATCTGCGCGGCGGAGCCGACGCGCGACACCGACAGGCCGACGTTCACGGCCGGACGGATGCCCTGATAGAACAGGCCGGTTTCGAGGAAGATCTGGCCGTCGGTGATCGAAATCACGTTGGTCGGAATGTAGGCCGACACGTCGCCGGCCTGCGTCTCGATGACGGGCAGCGCGGTGAGCGAGCCGCCGCCGTTGGCGTCGCTCATCTTGGCGGCGCGTTCGAGCAAGCGCGAGTGCAGGTAGAACACGTCGCCGGGATAAGCTTCGCGGCCCGGCGGGCGGCGCAGCAGCAGCGACATCTGACGATAGGCGACGGCCTGCTTGGACAGATCGTCATAAATGATCAGGGCGTGCATGCCGTTGTCGCGGAAGAATTCGCCCATGGTCGCGCCGGTGTAGGGCGCGAGAAACTGCAGCGGCGCGGGCTCCGAGGCGGTGGCGGCGACGACGATGGAATATTCCATGGCGCCGCGCTCTTCGAGCGTCTTGACGATCTGCGCGACGGTCGAGCGCTTCTGGCCGATGGCGACATAAACGCAATAGAGCTTCGACTTTTCGTCGCCCGAAGCGTTGATGCTCTTCTGATTGAGGATCGCGTCGATGGCGACGGCCGTCTTGCCGGTCTGGCGATCGCCGATGATCAGTTCGCGCTGGCCGCGGCCGATCGGGATCAGGCTGTGGATGGCCTTGAGGCCGGTCTGGATCGGCTCGGTGACCGAGTTGCGCGGGATGATGCCCGGCGCCTTCACTTCGACGCGCTGGCGGGTGGCGCCGACGATCGGGCCCTTGCCGTCGATCGGATTACCGAGGCCGTCGACCACGCGGCCGAGCAGGCCCTTGCCGACGGGCACGTCGACGATGGTGCCGGTGCGCTTGACGACGTCGCCTTCTTTAATGGCGCGGTCGTCGCCGAAAATCACGACGCCGACGTTGTCGCTTTCGAGGTTCAGGGTCATGCCCTGAATACCGCCGGGGAATTCGACCATCTCGCCGGCCTGGACTTTATCCAGACCGTAGATGCGGGCGATGCCGTCGCCGACCGACAGGACCTGGCCGACCTCGGCCACTTCGGCCTCGGTGCCAAAGTTGGCGATCTGCTGCTTGAGAATGGCGGAAATTTCGGCTGGACGGATATCCATTACCCGATCCCTTTCATGGCGAGCTGAAGCTTCTGGAGTTTGGTACGCAGCGACGAATCGACCATGCGCGAACCAACGCGCACGACGAGGCCGCCGAGCAGACGGGCATCCACCTTGGTCTCGACCGACACCTTGACGCCCGTGGATTCACGGAGCGCCTCGGCGACGGCCTTGAGTTGGCTGTCGCTGAGCGGAGCGGCGGAGGTGACCTCGGCGGTCATTTCGCCACGGCTGTCGGACAGCCGGGCGAGGAAATCGGAAATAACGGCATCGAGCGCGAACAGGCGGCGATTGTGGGCCAGCACGCCAAGGATATTGCGCGTCAGGGCGTTGAAACCGGCCTTGTCAGCCAGCGTGGTCACGGCCTTCGCCTGCTCGTCGCGGCTGAGCACCGGCGAGACGATGAGGCGGCGCAAATCGGCGCTCTCGACCGTCATCTGGCGCAGGGCGCGCAGATCGCCAGCGACCGCATCGAACGCCTTGTCGCGCTCGGCGAGCTCAAACAACGCGGTGGCGTAGCGCCCGGCGACGCCGGCTGCGCCTGTCGTTTTGGAAGGCACCTGGGAAAAGCTCCCGAAATGAGCCGGCGGTCACAGCCGGCGGGATGTTTGCCCGGGAAACGGTCGGTTTGGGGCGCGCGAGACATCGCGTCGGCCCCAGCTGGCCGCCCGTTTGGGCGTGCGTTAGCTACCATAGCCCCCGCCCCGTTGCAACCGCGCGAAGCCGGCTTTCGCCAGACTCCCAACTATCGGTTTTGCCAGGGAAAAACCGCCGCCGGCTTGGTCCGGAAAAGAACCGATCCGGCCAGGAGGTCGGCTAGAAAAAACTATAGGGGTCCATGTCGACTTGGACGCGCACGGCGGCAGGTTCCGGGGCCGCCGCCAGCCAGCGCCGAATCGCCGCCTGTAGGGCGTATTTCTTCGGCGCCTGTAGCAGGAACCGGCGGCGATGGCGGCCGCGCAGCAGGCTCATGGGGGCTGGCGCCGGGCCGAGAACCCGCAAATGGGGGTCGTCCGGCGCGATGCGGGCGAGCCGGCGGGCATGGGCATCGACCGCTGCGGCGTCGGGCCCCGACAGGATCAGGGCGGCCAGCCGGCCATAGGGCGGCATGCCGGCCGCTTCGCGCGATTCGGCCTCCGCCGTCATGAAGGCGTCCCTCGCCCCTTGGGCCAAGGCCTGCATCACCGGATGCTCGGGGGCGTAGGTCTGCAAACAGACATGGCCGGGCTTGTCAGCGCGGCCGGCGCGGCCCGACACCTGGGTCAGCAGCTGGAAGGTCCGCTCGGCGGCCCTGAGATCGCCGCCCGCCAGGCCCAAATCGGCATCGACCACGCCAACCAGGGTCAAGCCGGGGAAATGATGGCCCTTGGCGACCACCTGGGTGCCGATCAGCAGGTCGATCTCATGGTCGGTCACCTGGCGCACCATCTCGTCGGCGGCATGGGCGCTGGTCAGAGTGTCGCTCGCCATGACGGCGCGCCGCGCATCGGGGAATAGCAGCGCCGCCTCTTCCGCCAGCCGCTCGACGCCGGGCCCGCAAGCCGCCCAGCTATGCTCGGCGTTGCAGCTCGGGCAATGCTCCGGCAGCTTCATCACATGGCCGCAGTGGTGGCACTCGAGGCGGCTGCGCCCGCGATGATCGACCATCCAGGCGGTGCAGTTGGGGCATTGCAGACGATGGCCGCAAGTACGGCACAAGGTGAGCGGCGCATAGCCGCGCCGGTTGAGAAACAGCATGGCCTGGCCGCCGCTCTCCAGCGTCTCGGTCAGGCGCGCATGGAGCAGCGGCGACAACCATTGGCCGCGCGGCGGCGGATTTTTTCGCAGATCGATCAATTCGACATCGGGCAGCCGGGCGCCGCCGTGGCGGTCGGGCAGATGCAGATGGGCGTAGCGGCCGCCTTGCGCGTTCACCAGGCTTTCGAGCGACGGCGTCGCCGAGACGAGCACAACGGGAATCGCGCCGAGATGGGCGCGCACCACCGCCATGTCGCGCGCCGAATAGAGCACGCCCTCTTCCTGCTTGAACGAGCCGTCATGCTCTTCATCGACGATGATGACGCCGAGATCATGGAATGGCAGGAACAAGGCCGAGCGCGCGCCGACGATGACGCGCGCCGAACCGTCTGCCGCCGCGCGCCAGGTGGCGCGACGTCTGGCCGGAGTCACCTCCGAATGCCACACGGCCGGCGCGGCGCCGAAGCGCGCCTTGAAGCGCTCGAACCATTGCGCCGAGAGAGCAATTTCCGGCAGCAAAACCAGGGCTTGGCGGCCCTCTTCCAAGGCCGCGGCAATGGCCTCGAAATAAACTTCGGTTTTTCCCGAGCCGGTAACGCCGTCGAGCAGTGTCGCGCTGTAGGCGCGCGCTTTTGTTTTGGTCGCAAGATCGGCCGCGATCGCGCCTTGATCGGGTGAGAAGGTCGGCGACGGTCGCGTGAGGTCCGGTTGATCGAACGGCGACGGCTGCGTTAGCGACACTTGCTGCAACGCGCCTGCGGTCACCAGCCCGTGAATGACCGAGGCGCCGACGCCGGCTTCGCGCGCCAGTTCGCTGGCCACGCGCGGCGGGCCGTCCTGCAGCACCTTCATGACGCGAGCGCGCGCCGGCGTCAGGCGCAGATCTTCGTCGTTCCACGAATCGGCGCGGCGATAGGCCATGACCGGCGTCGGCGCGTCGAGCGCGTCGGGCACGCTCAAGACCATCTTGAGCACGGCGCCGGGCGGCGTCAGCGTGTAGCTCGCCACCCAATCGATGAATTTGCGCTGCACGTCGGACAGCGGCGCGGCGGGCAAGCGGCCGATGATGGATTTCAATTTCGCCAGCGGCACCGCTTCGTCGCTTGCGGAGTCTTCCGGACGATCCCATATGACGCCGACGCGTTCCTTGCTGCCGAGCGGCACCGCAACGATAGCGCCCGGAGTCAACTGTTCTGCGATGTCGGCGGGCGCCAAATAATCGTAGGCGCCGGCCAGCGGCAAGGGCAGCAAAACGCTGACGCGCTTGACATTTGTCGCATCGTCGACGGTACGGCCGGTGGCGCTGGAAACGCCCGGGAAACTGGCTTGACGCGCAGGCATGGGATACACTCTAGTCGTGCTTCGCAGCGGAGGCCATGCGGCCTCGCGAGATGATCCATAGCTTATCACGCGCTCCGGTGGCAAAGGCCGCCGATGCGCTCCACCCGCCCCCAATTGTCGAACCCATAATCGCCAAGTAGAGCCGACCCATGAAATTCTTCATCGACACCGCCGACACAAAAGATATCCGCGAACTGGCGGCGACCGGCCTGCTCGACGGCGTGACCACCAACCCGACGCTGATCGCCAAGAGCGGCCGCAAGATGCTCGACGTGATCGCCGAGATTTGCGACATCGTGCCGGGCCCGGTGAGCGCCGAAGCGGTCTCGACCGATCACGCGACGATGCTGGCCGAAGGCCGCAAGCTGGCCGCCATCGCCCCCAACGTCACCGTCAAGGTGCCGCTGACGCCCGACGGCCTCAAGACCTGTAAGGTGCTGACCGACGAGGGCCGCCAGGTCAACGTCACGCTCTGCTTCTCCGCCGGCCAGGCGATCCTCGCCGCCAAGGCGGGCGCGACCTTCATCTCGCCCTTCGTTGGTCGCCTCGACGACATCAGCCAGGACGGCATGCAGCTGATCGCCGACATCTGCCAGATCTACAAGCAGTACCCGGCCTTCAAGACGGAAGTGCTGGTCGCCTCGATCCGCCATCCGGTGCATCTGATCGCCGCCGCCAAGCTCGGCGCCCATGTGGCAACGCTACCCGGTTCGGTGATCCGCCAGCTCTACCAGCATCCGCTGACCGACAAGGGGCTCGCCTCCTTCCTCGCCGACTGGGCGAAGACCGGCCAGTCGATCCTTGATGACGACAAGGCGGGCAAATCCGCCGCAGCCGAGTAATGACCCGCGGGCCGCGCGATCTGCCGGCGGATATCGCCCCATCGAAAGATGCCGGCGAGACGGCTGACGCGCGCGCCGAGCGCGAAGAGAAATTCGCCCAGGCGGTTTCTGCCGACCACGTCGCGAGTTATCTGCGCCGCCACCCCGATTTTCTCGGCGATTATCCCGAACTGCTCGAGACGCTGAAAATTCCGGCGCGCTTCGGAACGCAACGCGGCAAGGGCGCCGTGGTCGATCTGCAATCGGCCGTCGTCGACCGCTTGCGCGGCGAGAACGCGCGTCTCACCACCCTGCAGGCCGAACTGCTCGCCACCAGCCGCGCCAACATGTCGAGCCAGCAGCGCATCCATGCCGGCATCCTGGCGCTGCTCGAAGCCACCACCTTCGAGAATCTGATCCAGGCGATCACCACCGATCTCGCCGTGCTGCTCGATGTCGACGTCGTCGCGCTCTGCGTCGAGGCTCCGGCGGGCCACCATCACAACGACGTCGCCGGCGTACATATTCTGGCGCCCGGCGAGGTCGATGAAATCCTCGGCCATGGCCGCGACATCCAGTTGCTGCCGGTGCTGCGCAATCACAACCCGGTCTATGGCGGCGGCGCGACGCTCGTGCGCTCCGAAGCGCTGCTGCGTTTGCGCCCATCGGCCACCTCGCCCACCGGCCTCTTAGCCTTGGGATCGCGCCACGAGGGCCGCTTCGACGTCAGCCAGGGCACCGAACTGCTCGGCTTCCTGGCGCGTATCCTCGAGCTTTGCATCCGCACATGGCTGGGTCTGCCGCGCGATTGACCCTCACCGCGCGCGATCCGGCGCTCGCCGGCGCGCTGGCGGATTGGCGCGCCTGGCTTGCCGACGAACGCCGCGCTTCGCCGCACACGCTCTCCGCCTATGAGACCGACCTCGCCGGCTTTCTCGGCTTTCTCGCCACGCATCTTGGCGGCGATCCGTCATTGCCTGATCTTGCCGGCCTGAAGGCCGCCGATTTTCGCGCTTGGCTCGCTCAACGGGCCCGCGATGGCTTGGCGAAAAGCTCGACGGCGCGCGCCATGTCCACCGTGCGTGGCTTCTTCCGTCGCCTGGAAAAGCGCGACCTCGTCAGCAATCCCGCCGTGCGCGCTGTGCGCACGCCGAAGCTGCCGCAAAGCGCGCCCAAGCCTTTGAGCGAGCAAGGCGCGCGCGAAGTGATGGCGACGGTTGGGGCGATGGCGAAAGAACCCTGGATCGCCAAGCGCGACGCTGCCGTGCTGCTGCTACTCTACGGCTGCGGCCTGCGCATCGGCGAAGCCTTGGGCCTGACGCGCGGCCACCTCAAAGATATGGCCAAGGGATCGATGACGGTGCGCGGCAAGGGCAACAAAGACCGCATGGTGCCGGTGCTGAGCGTTGTTGCTGAAGCAGTCGGAGATTACCTCGAATCCTGCCCCTATGCCGGCGGCGACACTGATCCGCTGTTTCTAGGGCAGCGCGGCAAGGCGCTCGATCCGGCCATCGTGCAAAAGGAGATGCGCGCCGTGCGCCGCGCGCTCAATCTGCCCGACACGGCGACGCCCCATGCGCTGCGCCACAGCTTCGCCACTCATCTGCTCGGCGGCGGCGGCGACCTGCGCACGATTCAAGAGCTGCTTGGTCACGCGTCGCTGTCGACCACCCAGCGCTACACCGCCGTCGATTCGGCGAAACTGCTCGATGTATACCGCGCCGCGCATCCTCGGGCCCGTTAGGGCCCACCTTCGCTTTCAATTGCGCGCCGAGTCAGGAGAACTGTCATGACTGATACCGTCACCCGCCGCAGCGTTCTGCAAGGCGGGCTCGCCCTCGCCGCCATCGCGCTCGGCGCGTCATTTTTTGGCCGCAGGCTGTTCGCCCAGTCGGCACCGATCGGAAGCACCGTGTTCGATCAGCGCGAGACGCAGATCATCCGCGACTACTACCGCATGCAGGTAGAGAAGGCGCGCGCCAACCGCGGCAAGGGCGGCGGCGTGCCGGCAGGGCTGCCGCGCAAGGACGAGCTACCGCCGGGCCTCGCCCGCGCAATCCGTGTCAATGCGCCGCTGCCGCCGGACGTCGCCAAGAAAGGCCTACCGCCCGACTTGGAGCGCAGCCTGCCGGTGCGCGTCGCCCTGGTGCGCATCATCGCCGGCGATGTGATCATGCTGATCGATGCCAAGAATACGGTGCGCGACATCGTCGAGATCACCGACATCCTGGAGCGGCTCTATAGTCGTTAAATTGTCGGCGCGCAGAGCGCCGACGGGGCGCTAACGCTTGAACCATGCCTTCATACGAGCCGGCATTTCTTTCGCCCAGGCCTCGGCCTGTTCGATCTTCACGCCCCATTTGGGATAGCGCCGCTTGAACTTCTGCTTGAGCGCGCGCACGCGCGACGAGCCCTTCGACAGCAGCACCAGGCCGACGAATAGGAAGAGCACGCCTTGCAGGATCGGCAAGAACAAGCCGATGACGCCGAGGAAGACGAAGAACGTCCCGGCGACAAGGTAGAGCTTGCGCTTGAGGTTCGCGGTCAGCCAGGCCGGGCGGTTCATGCAGGGCCTGGTGTCGCGTTACATATGGATCGCGCGGCCGGCGACCGAGAGCGCCGCTTCTTTCACGCTTTCCGACAGGGTCGGATGGGCGTGGCAGGTGCGCGCGACATCTTCCGACGACGCGCCGAATTCCATGGCGATGGCGATCTCGGCGATCAGATGGCCGGCGTCGGCGCCGACGATATGGCAGCCGAGCACGCGATCGGTCTTGGCATCCGCCAGAATTTTCACGAAGCCGTCGGTCGCGTTCATGGCGCGGGCGCGGCCGTTCGCCATGTAGGGAAACTTGCCGACCTTATAGGCGACGCCGGCGGTCTTCAGCTCTTCCTCGGTCTTGCCGATGGCGGCGACTTCCGGCGCCGTATAGACGACGCTCGGGATCGCGTCGTAATTCACGTGGCCGGCCTGGCCGGCGAGGCGCTCGGCGAGCGCCATGCCTTCGTCTTCGGCCTTATGCGCCAGCATGGCGCCGATGATGACGTCGCCGATGGCATAGATGCCGGCCACGTTGGTCTTGAAATGGCCATCCGTCTCAATGCGGCCGCGCGAGTCGAGCTTCACGCCGGCCTTGTCGAGCCCCAAGCCGTCGACGTATGGCTTGCGGCCGACGGCCACCAGCACGACGTCGGCTTCGAGCGTTTCGGCCGAGCCGCCAGCCGCCGCTTCGAGCGTCAGCGTCACCCCGTTCGCGCCGGTCTTGGCGGAGGTCACCTTGGTCGACAGCTTGAAGGCCATGCCCTGCTTGGCAAGGATGCGCTGCATGTTCTTCGATACTTCGCCGTCCATCGGCGGCAGGATGCGGTCGAGGAATTCAACGACCGTCACGCTCGCGCCGAGACGCTGCCACACCGAGCCGAGCTCCAGACCGATGACGCCGCCGCCGATGACGACGAGGCGCTTGGGCACCGCGGTCAGCGACAAGGCGCCGGTCGAGGAGATGATGGTCTTCTCGTCGATGACGATGCCGGGCAGCGACACGACATCCGAGCCGGTGGCGAGCACGATGTTCTTGGCCGTCAGCGTGGTCGTGCCGCCGGCATTGAGCGCGACATTCACCTTGCCGTCGCCGGCGAGCGACGCGGCGCCCTTGAACCATTCGATCTTGTTCTTCTTCATCAGGAAGGCGACGCCGTCGACGTTCGACTTCACCGTCTTGTCCTTGTGGGCCATGAAGCCGCCGAAATCGAGTTCGGGCTTGCCGACTTTCACGCCGAAGGCGGCGAGATGATGGGCGGCTTCCTCGAATTTCTCGGAGGCCTGCAGCATCGCCTTCGACGGAATGCAGCCGACGTTGAGGCAAGTGCCGCCGAGCGTCTCGCGCTTTTCGACGATGGCGGTCTTGAGGCCGAGCTGCGCCGCGCGAATGGCGCAGACATAGCCGCCGGGGCCGGAGCCGATGACGACGAGATCAAAAGACGTGGGTTGGTCGGCCATGGGTGGCGATCCTAATCAGAGGAGGCTTAAGACGACTGCGCCCGCCTAATGCTTTTTAGGGCAATGGGCAGGGCGCAGCAAAACACAAACGCGACGCGTTTAGACCTCGAGCAGCAGGCGGCTCGGGTCTTCGATGCAATCCTTCAGACGCACCAGGAAGGTTACGGCTTCGCGGCCGTCGACGATGCGGTGATCGTAGGACAGCGCGAGATACATCATCGGGCGGATTTCGATCTTGCCGGCGACGACGATGGGCCGTTCCTGGATCTTGTGCATGCCGAGGATGCCCGACTGCGGCGTGTTCAGGATCGGCGTCGAGAGCAGCGAGCCGTAGATGCCGCCGTTCGAGATGGTGAAGGTGCCGCCGGTCATGTCGTCGATCGTCAGCTTGCCGTCGCGCGCCTTGCGGCCGAACGCGGCGATATTTTTCTCGACATCCGCCAGGCCCATTTGGTCGGCATTGCGCAGCACGGGAACGACGAGGCCGTTCTCGGTGCCGACGGCGACGCCGACGTCGTAGTAGTTCTTGTAAACCAGCTCGTCGCCTTGGATCTCGGCATTGACCTCGGGGATTTCCTTGAGCGCGGCGATCGCCGCCTTCACGAAGAAGCTCATGAAGCCGAGCTTGATGCCGTGACGCTTCTCGAACTGATCCTTGTAGCTATTGCGCAGCGCCATCACGTTGGTCATGTCCACCTCGTTGAAGGTGGTGAGCATGGCGGCAGTGTTCTGCGCTTCCTTGAGGCGCTCGGCAATGCGGCGACGCAGGCGCGTCATCTTGACGCGCTCTTCGCGTACGCCGGGCACGGCGGGAGCGAGCATGGACACGGGAGCCGGCGCGGCCTTCGGCGCGATCGATTTTTCCGGCGCCGCAGCGGCCTTTTCGAGGTGCGTCAGCACGTCTTCCTTGGTCAGGCGACCGTCTTTGCCGCTCGCCTTGATCTTGGCGGGATCGAGATTGTTCTCTTCGACCAGCTTGCGCACGGCCGGCGCCAGCGGCGCGTCGCCGGAAGACATGGGGGCCGGCGCTGCCGCAGGAGCCGGCGCTGCAGCGACCGGGGCCGGAGCCGCGGCAGCAGGTGCGGCAACGGCAGGAGCCGGAGCAGCGGCGGGTTTGGGCGCAGCTTTGCCAGCGCCGCCTTCGACGATGCGGCCGAGCACGGCGCCGACGGCGACTTCGCCGCCTGTCGGGACGAGAATTTCATCGATCACGCCGGCAGCCTGCGCGTTGACCTCGACGGCGACCTTGTCGGTCTCAAGTTCGACGAGCGGCTCGTCGATCTCCACGCGGTCGCCCGCGGCCTTGTACCATTTCGCGACGGTCGCTTCGGTCACCGATTCGCCCAGGGTGGGCACGACGATATCAACAGCCATTGTTTCTTTCACCTATATGCCGGCGACATATCGGGAACGGTCATCGCACCCTGGTCGCCTGAGCCAGTCTTCCGCCGGTCCACCTTAGTTTAACGGGGGACCCGCGGTCTTGAAAACGCGCCCCCGCCAAATCCAGCGGGGGCGGACATTATTTGACGGTCAACGCGTCGTCCACCAGCTTGGCCTGCTCCATATTGTGGCGGCGTAGCAAACCGGTGGCCGGCGAGGCGGCTTCCGGACGGCCGGCGTAAGCGGGGCGCTTGGCCTTCACTTTAAGGCCGGTCAGCACCGCTTCGATACGGCGGTCGACGAAGCTCCAGGCGCCCATGTTCTGCGGCTCTTCCTGGCACCACACCACTTCCGCGTTGGCGTAGCGGCCGAGCTCGAGGCCAAGCGTGCCGGCCGGGAACGGATGCAGCTGTTCGACGCGGACGATGGCGACATCTTTCAGGCCGCGGTTCTCGCGCTCCTGCCAGAGATCGTAATAGACCTTGCCGGTGCAAATCACGACGCGCTTCACCTCGGCATCGGCCACCAACTTGTTGGTCTCGCCGATCACGCGATGGAAGCTGGTGCCCGGCCCCATGTCGGCGAGCGTCGAGACGCAGAGTTTATGACGCAGCAGCGATTTCGGCGTCATGATGACGAGCGGCTTGCGGAAGTTGCGGCGCACTTGGCGACGCAGCACGTGATAGTAGTTCGCCGGCGTCGAGCAATAAGCGACCTGCATATTGTCTTCTGCGCAGAGTTGCAAATAGCGCTCGAGGCGGGCCGACGAATGTTCGGGACCCTGGCCTTCGTAACCGTGCGGCAGCAGCATCACCAAGCCGCTCATGCGCAGCCATTTGCTTTCCGACGACGCGATGAACTGATCGACGATGACCTGGGCGCCATTGGCGAAATCGCCGAACTGCGCTTCCCACAGCACCAGCGAATTGGGATCGGTGACCGAATAGCCATATTCAAAGCCGAGCACGCCGGCTTCCGAGAGGGGGCTATCGACCACTTCGAACTGCGCCTGCTTGGCATCGACATGCATCAAGGGCACGTAGCGCTCTTCGGTCTGCTGATCGACCAGCACCGAATGGCGCTGC